>JAHZJZ010000362.1 GCA_022600655.1 Campylobacterota bacterium
CCATCGAAATGCGCTCTAAAAAAGAATCAACAACAATTAAGGATAAAGAATGATAAAAATCGGAAACTTCGAACTTAACGAATCTGCAGAACCATATATTATAGCAGAAGCAGGTGTTAACCATAACGGTAACTATGATTTAGCAATACGACTTATTGATGAAGCTGTAGAAGCTGGTGCACATGCAATCAAGTGGCAAATTTATAAAGCTCAAACACTTTGTGTAAAAGAGTCTCCAAGATTCTGGTCATGGGAAGGTGAAAAAGATGAAAAAGGTACACAGTATGACTCTTACTCATTATTAGATAAATTCCCTTTAGATGACTATAGAAAATTAGCCCTTTACTGTCAAGAAAAAGGTATCGAATTTATGGCAACCCCATTTGATGAAGAAGCTATAGAGTTTATGGAGTCTATCAATGTCACCTCTTATAAAATCTCTTCAAGTGACTGTACGAACATACCACTTATGAAAAAGATTGCACGACTACAAAAACCTATTATTCTTTCAACAGGAGCTGCTACATTAGGAGATATTGAACTAGCCATTGATACCATTGAAGGTGAAGGGAATAGTCAGATTATTCTTTTACACTGTATCTTAAAATACCCTACTGACCCTCAAGATGCAAACTTGAAAATGATTACTACACTAAAGAACCTCTTTCCAAAATATGTAATTGGATTTTCTGATCATACATTAGGAACAGCTGTCCCTTTAGCTTCAGTAGGATTTGGTGCACAGGTTATTGAAAAGCACTATACTGTAGATAAAACATTACCACTAAGTGCTGATCACTGGCTCTCTGTTGACCCTCAAGAACTTAAAGAGTTGGTTAATGGTAGTGCTGCTGTAAAAAAAGCCATTGGTACATCATGGGCGAGACCAATAGCGAGTGAAGAACCAGCCAAACAAAATGCAAGAAGATCCATCGTTTCAAACGGTGACATTAAGAAAGGTGATACTATTACTGAAGAGATGTTAACAGCTAAAAGACCAGGATCTGGTGTTCATCCAAAACTTATGGACATGTTGGTTGGTTCAGTGGCCAAAGAAGATATTAAAGATGACAGCATCATCTCTCTAAAAAGTTTCGATTTACAATAGTTCAATACCTATGAAAACTATTGCCATTATACAAGCACGTATGACCTCATCAAGGTTACCTGGAAAAATCATCAAAGATTTTTCCAATAACCTTAATATGTTAGATATGCAACTACAAACCCTTCAAAAAATTTTAGATTCTAAACAAATCTATATTGCTACCACAGTCAATGCTGAAGATGATATTATTGAAACTAAATATCAACATATTTGTAATGTCTATAGGGGTAGCGAAGAGGATGTTCTCTCTAGATTTTTAGATATTGCAAAAGAGTCTAAAGCAGAACATATTATTCGTATTGCTTCAGATAACCCATTTATCTTTTTTGAAGGAATAAGCCATTTATTAAATGAGCATTATAAGACAGATGCTGACTATACAACCTTTTCTATAGAAGATACACCCTCTATGTTGGTTCCCTGTGGTCTCTATGTTGAAATCATTCGTACTAATGCTCTTTTTGAAATTAATGATAAAGCCAATGAGATAGAAAAAGAACACGTTACCTATGCTATTTATACTCGACTCAAAGAAGAGTATCGTGTCAATCTAATAGCTGTCTCAGACTATAATGAAAAACTAAATAACAAAAATTTTAGATACACCATTGATACACAAGAAGATTTTAACTTTATCAACAACATTATAAAAACATTGAATATCACTCAATCCATCAATATTGATGTGATTAAGAATATCATTGATTATACTCAAAATAATCATCTAGTTGAAATCATGCAAGATGAATCTAATAAAACAAAAAATAGTAAACAATACAATGAGAAAAAAGGATAAACTATGGAGAACTCCACTACCAAAAAATATAATGCTCTATACAGTTGTTGTATCTCTGAACCTTGGTTAGATGTTGTCAAAAAACTAGACAATGAATTAAATATTACTCCTGCCTACTATATAGGATGGGAAAGTGATAACAGTCGTGATATTACTCAAATGTATAATCAATGCTTTTACCAAACCGTTGAAGATGCATGGATAGGATTGGAATTTCCTGAACTTGACTATAAATTTGAATTTGATGAAAATATTATGCAATCTATCTCTTTTGAAAAACTAATTGCCATAAAAATGATGGATCGACTCGATTTAGGACGAAGCAGTTTCTCTTTTTCTAATAGAGAGATGTTTTTTAACAAACTTTTAAAGTACTGGTTTACCATTGTAGAAGAGTATAAAATAGACCTGATTATTTCACCATCAGTACCCCATCGAATATTTGATTATGTCCTCTATATTGTAGCAAAAATTAAAAATATTGAACTGGTAACCTTTCAGATGAGTCCTTTCCCTGACAGTTCTATTATGCTAGATAATATTCAAGACACGCCGCAATACCTTAAAGAGTTTGTTAACAGTAATGATGCATCTGATATTACGTTACGAGAAGATATTGCAGAAAAACTTATTACTGTTCAAAAGGATTATAGTATTGCTGTTCCTGCCTATATGGTTAAACAACAAAAAGATATTGATAACCGTAGTTTTACAAAAAACATGATTAATAGAGTTAAAAATATGGTAAACAATCCACTCTCACTTTTTCAAAAAGATGACAGTTACTATATCATGCATCGTGATGACTTACCTTATAAAAAAAATAACTATGTTTATGAACGTAAACTTGCACGATACAGTAATGCACACTATTTAAAGAAGTTAAAAGAGGACTACCAAGCACTGGCGATTCATCCTGATTTTGACAAAAAATTTGTGTTTGTTGCACTACACTACCAACCAGAAGAGAGTTCTACACCAACAGGAGGTTCTTTTGGAGACATGATACTCATTACAGAACTACTCAATACCTTTTTAGATGATGAGTATCAAATCTATATTAAAGAGCATAAGACTCAACTCTATCCTGATCATGAGGGTGCTATGGGACGAAATAAAAACTACTATCAATACACATTAGATATATCAGATAGAGTTCATTTCATTAATATGGATACCGACCCATTTCAGCTTATAGACAATGCAGCAGCAACGGTTACGGTTAGTGGTACAACAGGTTGGGAGAGTGCCGTAAGAGGAACACCATCACTAGTATTTGGAAGAGCATGGTATGAAGACATGCCTGGTGTATTTAAAATAAAATCTTTAAAAGATTTAGAGGAGAATTGGTCAAAAATTTTAGAATTAAAAAACAATATTGCTATAGAAGATATAGAGAATTATCACAAAAATTTACAAAAATTCTTTATTAATGCACCACACTATAAATTTTTTAAAGACAAAGTAGAA
>JAHZJZ010000027.1 GCA_022600655.1 Campylobacterota bacterium
CGATTGTTGATGCGATTAACCCCTGTGCTTTTGCAGTATTACTTATTTTAATGACAACAATACTGGCAACACAAAATAGGCGTAGAGCTATTTATACAGGGGTTGCATTCTCCTTCTCTATTTTTATATCTTACCTTGCTATGGGTTTAGGTCTCTACTCTGTGGTGACACACTTTGAGACAACATACACCTTTATGCTTGTTATTGGTGTTGTTGCTATTGTGATTGGATTGTTAAATATTAAGGACTATTTTTGGTATGGTAAAGGGTTTTTAATGGAAGTGCCTCTCTCGTGGCGTAAACAGCTAAAAGTACTTATACATTCTATTGTAAGTCCTATAGGAGCTTTTTTTATCGGTCTATTGGTAAGCCTGTTCCTTCTACCTTGTACGAGTGGACCATATATTGTTATTACAAGTATGTTAGGGCATACTGAGACTTTTTGGCAGGCTTTTATGCTTTTGATACTTTATAATTTAATTTTTATTCTTCCTATGCTCTTAATCGTATTTGGTGTAAGCATGGGAATGGATATTCAAAGAGCTGAAGAGGTGCGACAGCGTAATCTACAACGGCTGCATTTAGTCGCAGGGGTTATTATGTTGTTAATGGGTATGGCTATTTTAGTCTACTATAGATAAAGGGGTGTATAATGAAAAAGATAATTGGTTTGGTAGCAGTTACCATAATATCTCTCTATGCTGAGAGTAATAGTAAAGAGGCGTGTGCTAAAGCTGAAGCAAAAGGGTGTTTTAATGCAAGTTTTATGTATAAACTTATCAATAAAGCGTGTAATAAAGGCAATATACGTGCTTGTTATGACTTAGGGTCTATGTTTGAAAAAGGTAAAGGAGTTGAGCTTAACCAAACTAAAGCTGTAGAGCTTTTTACCAATGCTTGTGAAAAAAATGAGTTTAGAGCTTGTTATAAGTTAGGAGTTTATTATCTTAATGGAGAGGTTGTTAGTGAAGAGAAAGTTAAAGCTTCTGAACTTTTTGAAAAAGCGTGTGATAATGACGAATTTAGAGCCTGTTATATGCTTGGTACAATGTATGAAAAGGGTGAGGGGGTAGAGAAAGACCAAAATAGAGCTAAAGCCTTACTTCAAAAAGCATCAAATGCAGGAATAGTTGAGGGGTGTGATAGTTTTGATAAGTAACCTTTAAAGCTTTCTAAAATGATAGACATATTCGATATTGCCAGATTTTCCAGCCAATTGTGAGGGGGTACTATAGCATAACTCCCATCCTAAATCACTTGTTTTGGTCTCAAATTTCTCTTTAGTTAAAGCGATGGCTTTTTCATCGACGACCACGCCACGGCTATCACGTTTGACATTTCGTCCTACCTCAAACTGAGGTTTAAAAAGGAGTATCATATCAGAGCCACTCAGACGGTCAATATCATCGATAATCTGTAAGATAGAGATAAATGAGACATCACAGGTGACGATGTCAAAAGGCTTATCGGTTTGAAACTCTCTTATATCGGTCTCTTCATAGATGTCTACTTTAGGGTTCTCTTTTAGTGAGTGGTGGAGTTGATTTGAACCTACATCTACAGCAGTTACAGAGTTTACCTCATTCTCAAGCAGTATCTGTACAAACCCACCTGTACTAGAGCCGATATCTAAGGCTCGTCTATCTTTTAACTCTATAGGATACTCGGCTAAAAAAAGCTCTAGTTTCTTAGCGGCACGACTGACATAAAATTTCTCACTGTCTATATCGATTTGAGAGTTTTCATCACACTTGGTTGAGGGTTTTGCCACCTTACCATCGACAAAAACTTTGCCTCGTTTGATGGCATCTAAAGCACGGTTACGACTCTCGAAATAGCCCTGTTCTACTAAATATTTATCTACTCTCACTGTCGCTCCAAAACTTCACGAATATTTGCCAAGGCAATATAGTTAATGGTTCTCACCTCTTTAAAGGTTGCTAAAATCTTATGTTTTACCAATGCTTTGAGATATTTTCGTGCGGTATTTTCAGAGATATCATAGTTGTTAGCAATCTCTTTAACCGTAAATATTCGTCCAGGATTTTTCATCGCTTTTTTGACAATATCTTTTTGTATAAAGTTCAACGCTTCACCCACTTTAGAATCTTCTAAGAGTACCAACACCTCTTCAAGCTCACGGCTTTTGGCATCAAGATATCCAAAGAGTTCATCCATTGCTCTTAAGATAATATCTGCTTGATAGTAGATAAAGTAGGTTAAGTCATTGTCATCTATTTCGGTATAGAGGTACGCCATTCCATACTGAATCGGTGCCTCTTTGAGCAGTTTTGAGATAGAGAGATACTCAAAGAAACTGAATCCATTTTTGAGCATAAACCAATAAAAAATAGCCCGTGCTGTTCGTCCATTACCGTCAGCAAAAGGGTGTTCATAACCTATCATAAAATGTAAGATAATCGCTTTGACAATAGGATCAATAAAACTCTCTCCCTCATCTCCTGAGTGGTTGGTATTGGCAAATGTACAGAGTTGTTCTAATCGTTTTGATATTTTAGTATGGCTTGGTGGTTGATGAAGAACCTCTCCATCCACTCCATCGGCGATGACTATCTCATCATCTATTCTAAAAGCTCCAGGGATGACACCATTTTGAGTAGTTCCCTCTGTGGCTATTTTATGAAAGTGCTGTATCATCTCCAAACTAAGTGGGGCATCTTTGAGTGATTTGACCTCATTCATAAGCAGATAGTTGTTCAAAATCATCTGTTCATCTTCACTTTTTGGTTGGCGTTCATCTACCAGCATCTTTTTAGCCACACGACGCGTGGTTGAAGCCCCTTCAAGTTGGGCAGAGCTTATCGCCTCTTCCATGACCAGTGAAGAGATAAGGTATTTTTGTTGTATGGAGTTAGTAGGTGTTCCCTCTCCTGAGAGTTTAGCAATTTTATAGAGTTTAGCTTGAAGTGAATCGGGAATGCAAAAATGAAATTCTGTTTCTTTAGCGTCACAGAGGGCTATGGGTTTTCGTTTGGTAAAACGCACCCATTTGGTTACCAACCAAGCTTTTTGAACATCATGTCCTTTAGGTACACGCCATTTAAACTGGTCCCAGTAGAGGTAACGCCCTTTACTGTCAGTTTCAGAGAAGTACTCCATGAGGTAAGCTTCACTCTGTAGTGTACTCATCATAGAGGGTAGTTCATTAATATCAAAGTTAATAGGAGCTTTTTCGATTCGGGATTTTGCCATGAGGGTTCTTTATAACGCAAATTTTTATTTTTGCGTTATTGTAACATAGTTACTGTTCTGTTTTACTGTTTTATTTCAACTTTCTCTTTTGGAGTACGATGCTCTTTAAACATCTCTATGAAGTTTAGTATCTCATGTTTGGTAAAAGGGTTTTTTACGATGTTGTGACCCGTGTTGGGGAGGAGTATTAC
>JAHZJZ010000028.1 GCA_022600655.1 Campylobacterota bacterium
ATGGATATGCGAATGCCCATTATGAATGGTATTGAAGCTACTAAAAAAATACGACAATTTAATCAAGAAATACCTATTATCTGTATGAGTGCCAATGTCTATCGAGAAGATAAGCATGCTGCAGAAGAAGCAGGAATGAACGATTTTATCGAAAAGCCACTAGAAAAATCTGATATTGAGTCCACACTTTTAGGTCTGGAGTCTATCCAAAATATAAAACATAAAGAGATAATAATCCAAAAGAACCTTAAAGTAAGAGCTTTTAAACATCTTATACAATATTTTGATGAAGAGCAGTCAAAAAAAATTATTACACTAGCTGAACAGAGTATAGAAAATTATATTAAGAGTATAGAAACAAATTGGGAGAATAAAGACATGCAATCACTTATAGAGAATTTCCATACTATCAAAGGAATTGTATCAAACTTAGGACTTAATAATATTGCTGATAATGCAATGTTTCTACAAAATGCGGCAAAAATATCTAATCTTAAAGTAGAACCAGAAAAAGAGGCACTAATACTTGATTTAAAAGGTTTTTTAGTCTCTAATATTTAAATCTGATAATCTATTTTTATGATAAAATACCAAGCATAAGAATAGATTTATACAACCATACCACATGATGTAACTATACTAATGAACCCCAAAAACAAGACTAATTTTTGATTGCTATCTCTAAGGTTTATATCGACCTTTATGGACATAATGTCCATAAGCATATTATTCAAGAAACTTAACCTAATCTTTACTTTTTAATATAAATCTTAAGAACTCATTAAAAATAACTAAAAAATGTTATAATATATTATCAATTTTCAAAAGGATAATATCATGAAAAGAGTTTTATTCTCATTCGTAGTAGTTGTCGCTATGTTAGGTTGTGGTAGTGGAAATGGAGAAAATACCGACCAAACCGTAGCTAAAAATTCATATGAACAACAAAATAAATATGCTGAAGAGAGTTTCTCTCATTCATATGAATTCTTTGAAGCCTTAGATGAATCAAATGAGCTTGTTAAAAATGTATTAGGAGATGACTGGATAGATACTGAGTGGACAGAGGATGATATTGAAACAATGCTAAGTGAAAATGAAATTGAAACATTATCAGACCAGTTAATAACTATTTTTACTGACAAGGTTATACCTAGTGCAGAAAAAGCAGAAACAGCCATTAATGCTTTAGTGAATAGTTCTCCAAACAACTTACAAAAAGCAAGTATCTTTTCTAAAAAAATAGTTACCATGGAACCAGTAGCATTAGCTGGTGCCGTTACAGCAGCAACTATTACCGCGATTATTGCATTTACATTAAAAGCCATACATGAAGGTTTAAAATTTAAAGCTGCTGCAGAAAAAATGACTCCTGTAGAAAAAATTGTTGATGCAACAGGTGTATTATATCGAGCCAATAAAGTTGCTAAAGAAAGTGGAAAAGCAGCTGTTCTTTCTGCCCGAGACTCTGTTGTTTTTAATGGACTTCAAGCTGCTGCCCAAGCTAAGAAGTTACATACACTGAAAACAGCATTGAGTACTGCTTCAGATCTAAATGATGGAGCTGGTATATTTTTAGGAATTAATGAGTGTAAAGCTGAAGCAAGTTCAAATAAACAAAATTTATTAAGCCAAAGTATTGAAATAGAAATAATACCCGTAGACAATACCGATGAATCAATTCATAATAGTGATGAAGAGGTACTAAATAATAATACAGAAATTTCATACATGGGTAAAAGTGATAGTGATGGTACATTCTACAATATTCCTGAAGGAGAATGGAGCTTTTATGCTTACAAAGATGGTCATGTTCCAACACCTGTGGGGTGTGTTACCGTCAATGACAATACAGATGAAGTTTCTGTGAATATGACACCAATTGATAGTACAAAAGATGATGGTAATAGTGATTTTACAACGCTCTTACCTCAAAATGGTCTAAATCTAACCATTAATATCCCAGGGTATACAGGAGAATTTGAACCAGCAATAGCAGGATTTACAGCAGGACCAATTATCGTTGCAGGATCTGCTAATCCTTTAACTGAAGATCACTTTACAATGTTTTTTCAAGACCCTGAACTTTCCAGTAATGGAACTTATCCTATAACCAATGCTAGCACAGGAAATACAAGGTTTGTCTTTCATTCACCTCAAATCACACATGAAGATACAGAAGCCCCCGTATTTTTTTATACACAATCGGGAAGTGTTTCACTTATAGAATATGGGTCTAATAGAGGAGAGAAACTTTCAGGAAGTTTTACTGCCCAAGTAGAAGGAGAACAACGTATCTGTATGGATGTAAATTGTAACAACACTCAATACCAAACCATAACAGGAACTATGAGTGGTACTTTTAATAGTATATTATACTAGTCCCTTCTTCTCTCTAGCCTCAGCTATCCCACGTCGTAAAATGGTATAGCTAGGTAACTTTACAGGTAACACAATATCATTTAAATCTCCACTATGAATACACTCAAACTCTTTACCTTTAACCGAAATTATCTTTTTAAAGGTGATATAGAATCGTTCCTCTACCTCATCTATTTTACACACATCATTCTCCATTGCTTCTAACGTTACACCTACAGGTAGAACTATTTCGACAGTATCACCCACACAGGTTTTATCTTTACATCGCCATGTTAACCCATCTTCACTCACCAGTGCTGCTACCTGATGCGTTCCATCTTGGATGGTAAAATCGTGTGATTGGGTATTGTTTCGTTCAAACGGTTTAGAGACCAAATAGGCATCTGAAAAACCTCTGTTTTGTGTAGTATGTAACTCTTTTTGATAGATTGCTTCATCAAATGTACCTGCGTAGTAGTCATCTATCGCATGTCTGTAAGCTTTAGTAACCACCCCTGCATAGTATGGTGATTTGGTTCGTCCTTCGATTTTTAGTGAATCAATCACCCCTGAAGCCAAAATCTCATCTACATGGGAAGCCATATTCATATCTTTAGCATTCATAATATAGGTTCCAATCTCTGGCTCTTCATCGAGTCTAAAAGTGGTATTGGTCTCAGGGTTATGGGCATAGACCTCATAAGGAAAACGACAATCATTGGCACAACTTCCACGGTTGGGGACTCTTCCTGTCTGTAGAGCCGAGACCAAACAGCGTCCACTATAGGCAAAACACATCGAACCATGTACAAAAATTTCAAGCTCCAAGTCAGGAATAACCTTTTTAATCGCTTCACAATCTTTAAGTGATATCTCACGAGCCACAATGATTCTCTCTACCCCCATATCGTAGTAAACCTGAGCATCTAAAACATTCATAACATTGGCTTGAGTTGAGAGGTGAATGGGAATATGAGGCGCAACTTTTCTAGCCATCTGTACCACACCTGGACTAGAGACAATAAGTGCATCAGGCTTTAGCTCTACCATCCTTGCAATGTGTTTTTCATACAATTTAATTTGAGAGTTAAAAGGAAAACTGTTAATGGTACAGTAGACTTTTTTCCCTAAACCATGAGCATACTCAATCCCCTCTGCATAGGACTCTACATCAAACTCTTTACCTGAACGAATACGCA
>JAHZJZ010000363.1 GCA_022600655.1 Campylobacterota bacterium
AGCTAATGCCAATACCATGATATACAATATTAAACAATTTTTTTAATCAATTTTTAGTTAGTATCTGCTATATTCATATATAAAACGCTCGTTCCAAAATGGTAAAACCCAGTAACGAGTACTAAATATTATTTTAAGGGTCATCCCATGTCAACACCACAATTTACCCACCTGCACCTACATACCGAATACTCTATGCTTGATGGTGCCAATAAAATCAAAGTCCTTGCTAAGAAGATTAAAGAGTTAGGTATGAACTCAGTAGCCATGACTGACCACGGCAATATGTTTGGAGCGATAGACTTTTACAATACCATGCGTAAAGAGGGCATTAAACCTATCATCGGTATGGAAGCTTATGTTCACAATGAGGCTGAGATAGGTGATAAATCTACACGTAAACGTTTTCACCTCTGTCTCTATGCCAAAAATGAAGTGGGTTATAAGAACCTAATGTATCTTAGCTCTCAAGCCTATATTCATGGTTTTTACTACTACCCTCGGATTAATTGGGATATGCTTAAAGAGAATGCTGAAGGGTTGATTTGCTCCTCTGCATGTCTACAGGGTGAGGTCAACTGGCATCTAAATCTCTCTGATAGAAATGTTAAAAATGGAGCCAAAGGGTACGATGAGGCTAAAAAAGTTGCCTTGCGTTATAAAGAGGTTTTTGGAGATGACTTCTACATGGAGATTATGCGTCATGGAATCGACCACCAATACAACATAGACAAGCAAATCATCCAGATTTCACAAGAGACAGGTATAAAAATCATTGCAACCAATGACACGCACTATACGGAACAGGTTGATGCTGATGCGCATGAAGCGTTTATGTGTATCGCGATGAACAAACTCTACGATGACCCCAAGCGTATGCGTCACTCGGTGCATGAGTTTTATGTCAAATCACCTGAGCAGATGGCAGACCTTTTTGCCGATATACCTGAAGCGATTAGCAACACCCAAGAGATTGCTGATAAATGTAACTTAGAGATAAAACTAGGAGACCCCACGCCTCCTAACTTTAAATTTACCCAACAGGTAGCCAAAAAGGAGGGGTTAGAACTCCCTAATGAGTTAGAGTACTCTCTTGAAAATGATATTATTCTCTTTAATCACCTCTCAAGAAAAGGTCTTGAGAAGCGTCTAAAGATTGTTCCTCCTGAGAGACACCAAGAGTATCGTGACCGACTACAAGTAGAGATGGATATTATTAACTCCATGAAGTTCCCAGGGTACATGCTGATTGTTTGGGAGTTTGTGGATGCGGCTAAACAGATAGATATTCCTGTAGGACCTGGGCGGGGTTCAGCTGCGGGTTCACTTGTTGCCTACTCACTAGAAATCACCGATATTGACCCGATTCCCTATGGTCTACTCTTTGAACGATTTTTGAATCCTGAAAGGGTATCGATGCCTGATATCGATATGGACTTCTGTCAAGCACGACGGCAAGAGATACTTGATTATGTAATCGATAAATATGGTCGGGTGAATGTGGCACAGATTATTACCTTTGGTAAGCTACAAGCCAAAGGGGTGATTCGTGATGTTGCACGGGTGCTTGATATGCCCTACTCTCAAGCTGATGCCATGGCGAAACTCATTCCTGATGAGTTGGGAATTGACCTTAAAAACTCCTATGCCAAAGAGCCTAAAATAGCTGAACTCTGCAACACCAATCCCCTAGCCAAACGAACATGGGATTATGCTTTAGCACTAGAAGGACTAAACCGAAATGCAGGAACCCATGCTGCGGGTGTTGTTATCTCTAATGAACCTTTATGGAAGAAAACTCCTATTTTTAAACCCAGTGGTCAAGATACCTTAGCAACCCAATACAATGGTAAATATGTGGAAGATGTTGACCTCATTAAATTTGACTTTTTGGGTCTAAAGACCCTAACGGTGATAGAAGAGGCAAATAAGCTGGTTGAGAAACGGCATGGAAAAAGAATTGACTTTATTCATGAAGATATCAATGATAGAGGCGTTTATGACTATATCTCAACGGGTGATACCTTAGGACTGTTTCAGATAGAGTCAGCTGGTATGCAAGATTTGGCAAAGAAGCTAAAACCATCAGGGTTTGAAGATATTATTGCGATGTTGGCGTTGTACCGACCTGGACCTATGGAGTCGGGGATGCTTGATGACTTTGTTGAACGAAAACATGGACGAGCTAAGATTACGTATATGTTTCCTGAACTAGAACCGATTCTTAAACCTACCTATGGAGTTATTGTCTATCAAGAGCAAGTTATGCAGATTGTGCAGACCATTGGTGGCTTTAGTTTGGGTGGGGCTGACTTGGTGCGTCGGGCTATGGGTAAAAAGATTAAAGAGGAGATGGACAAACTTAAAGAGGAGTTTGCCGTTGGAGCTGAAGGTAAAGGGTTTAACAAAAAAGTAGCAGCTGAACTCTTCGACCTCATCGTAAAATTTGCGGGATACGGTTTTAACAAATCTCACTCAGCAGCCTATGCGATGATTACCTTTTATACCTCATTTCTTAAACACTACCACCCAACCGAGTTTATGGCTGCGATTTTAACCTTAGAGAAAAATAACACAGACAAAGTTGTCAAATATGTTGATGAGCTTAAACACCTAAATATTGAACTGCGTCCACCCAACATTAACCGTTCAGATTTGGTTTTTCAAGCCGATGAGATAGAGGGTAAAAAAGTTGTATTTTTTGGTATGGGTGCATTAAAAGGGGCTGGTGATGTTGCGATAAGCTCAATTATTAAAACCCGAAATGAGGGTGGTGAGTTCAAAGACATGAGTGACTTTGTCTCACGAATCGATGCTTCTAAAGTAAACAAACGGGTTATTGAGTCTTTGGCTAAAGCTGGAGCTTTCGATGACTTTGGTCATTCAAGATGTGCTTTAATTTCCCAAATAGAAGATATTGTTGAGGCAGCAGGAAAAGCAGCCCAAGCTAAAAAGATGGCTGTGGGTTCACTTTTTGGTGATGCTGAGGAGATGACAACCGTTGAAATCCAACTCAATGAGATGCCAGAGTATGACCTTTTAGAGATACTAGCTCTCGAAAAAGAGTCTTTAGGCTTCTATGTATCGGGACACCCACTCGATAAATATCGTGAGCAACTCGATGAGATAAAATATACCCTCAGCTCAGAGATTGAAGATCTAGCTGATGGTTCACAGGCTCTTTTGGTGGGAAAAATAGAAGGCATTACTGAGAAAATCTCTAAAAAAGGGAACAAGTTTGGTATCGCTAATATTATGGATTTACATGGAAACATTGAGCTAATGCTCTTTGAAAATCGTCTGAAAGAGTTAGATGAAGATTTTGACCTGAACAAACCCATTGCTTTTAAAGTACGCATTACCAAAGATGGTGACTTTACGCGTATGAATATCTTAAAAATTGAGTCGCTTAAAGATGCTAAAAAAGAGAAAGTAAAAATGATTAAAGAGGAGAAATTTGTTCCTGAACCTGATATGCCACCTCTTATTTTAGCACTTAACCTCATGCCTGATGCAAGTATGATAGAGGAGCTACACTGTTTAGCCCAAAAACATCCTGGGAAACATCCATTAGAGTTACGCATTAAGTCTAAACTCTCTGATATTATTATTGAATCAAAAATGAAAGTGAGTCAGATGATTATTGCTGAAGCTAAAGCGTTAGGTGCTTATGTAGAAGAGGAGTTGGTAGTTGGATGATAAATGGTACAAAAGACCATTTATCATAAACGTTTATAACGACGCAACTATATTGGTATTGGGAAGAACCTCTTTCCCATCTTCAATCACAACAACATCAATATGCTGAACATTGTCAATATTGAACTCAGTATACTGGTAAACATGTTCTACATTTGCTACTTTTTGTCCACATCCAGATAAACTTATTAGTAAAGTTATTAATAATACACTATATTTTTTCATAATTTTCTCCTAACTTCTTATTTTTCTTAAAATAAACCTAAGAACACTATAGTATATTCTTTTTAACTTTAAATTATGTTATTTTTAAACAAAAAAAAGTATTAAACAATATAATCAACTCTTTTCATCACTTAAAATTAAGACTGTTTCCATATAATTTAAATTGATAAATTAATTTATATATAAGGAATAAACCGTGAAAAAAACAATATTAATCTTACTTTTAGCAAGTGGATTGGCAACTGCTGGAAGTTTTGCTCAAGTGGGAGCTGGTTATGCAAAAGGAGATAATGACGGTGACATGCTTACTGCATTTGGTGGACTTAATGTTTTAGGTAACCTTGGTCTACGATTGGAGTACACCAAAAATATCTCTGAACATCCAGAATTCTCAAAAGATGATGTTAGTAGATATGGTCTATTTGCAACCTATACACTACCACTTACCCCAAACTTTTCTGTAACACCAAAAGCTGGACTAACCCAGACTGATGGAGAGTTTTCAACACTAGATACCATTGAAACGGTTTCAGACTCATCAACAGAGTTTACTTATGGCTTAGAGATAAACTATAGCTATAACGAACTCATCTCTCTTTTTGTAGGCTATACCGACTATGGTAAAGAGTTAGATATCAAAGATATAGACACCTCTAAACTGGATACAGCGAACTATACCTTTGGTATAAAGATTGATATCTAAGACCCTAATTAGGGTCTAGCAAAATTTTGTGTCCAGTAGTGGGTATAGGTTGCACTCTCATTTTTCACCATTGCCATACCAAACTGCGTAAAGTTTGGATTCATAATATTGGCACAGTGTCCATCACTATCTAAAAGTTGACTAACAATCTCTTGAGCTGTATCAGTATTGGTTCCAGCCCCAATATTCTCAGCTATTTGACTCCAAGTATAACCATATGTTGCTAAACGATCTACCATCGTACTTGGTTGACCTATTGTTGTTCCTGTCCAATCTGATACTGTGCCTGAACCATTATGGTTAAAGGTATTACTGGTTGCCATATCATAACTATGTTCATAAGAAGCCTTATAGAGACCATCACTCCAACTCAATGCTGTTGTTGCTGCAAATACTCCCGCTGTACCACAACTTCGTTCTACACTTCTGGCTTGATTAATAACACTTAGATAGGCTTGTATCGTACTACTAGAGAGTGTAGGTATCTGTGGTTGAACGACTACTGGTTCTGTCACAACCACACTTATACTATCTGTGGCAGTCGCCCCATCATCATCGGTTACGGTTAATGTCAATGTATCTGTTCCCGATACCGTTGGTATGTAGTCAAAAGTTGATGATGTGCTTAAAGTCATTGAACCTTTTGTCCACACATATGAGACAATCGTTCCATCACTGTCACTTCCACTACCTGTAATGGTTATAGACTCATTAACTTGTACACTTTTATCTAAACCTGCATTGGCTGTAGGTGCTTGATTAACAACTTCAGGTTCTTCTGTTGGAGAAGGCAGTGGCGTGGATGTTGGGGCTGGTACTGATGTTGCAGTAGGCTCTGTAACTTCAGTTACCGTTGATACAACTATATCCATAGTATCTGTAGCTGTAGCACCATCATCATCAGTTACAACCAACAGTAGACTCTCTGTTCCAACTGTAGTTGGTGTATAAGTTAGCGTTGATGATGTACTCAACGTATTTTGACCACTTTTCCACTCATAACTTATGACTACACCATCACTATCACTACCACTTCCTACAATAGTAATTGTTTCATTCACTTGTACATTTTTATCTACTCCTGCATTAGCTATAGGAGGAGTATTGATACCAAGTGTTGTGGCTAGTTCATCTAACTCCTCTTCACCACCTGAACATGCACTCATTAGTAAAATAATACTACTGATAAAACATAAGTTGATAAATTGTAATAGTTGTCTCATTAAGGCTTCCCTTTCAATAAGCGTTTATAAGCTTCAACCAAAGATGAGTAAGGGGGAACAAACACTTTTTTTGAATGGTTATCGATTTTGATGGTCTGTTGCATGTCAAAATGTAGGTGAATAGAGGTTTTGGTATTTCCCATATTGTCTGATACTAAACCAATGCGTTGACCTCGTTTTACCTTTTCACCTACAGAGACTTGTAACGATTTAGAGTCTAAATGTAAATATCGGTAGGTTCTACCCGACTCTCCTCTTAGTGAGACAGAGTATCTACCTATATAAGTTATTTTACCCTTCTCAACAGCGACAGCATAGTACTTCTTTTTTTCACAGGTTGCTCCTCGTATATCTACACCTTGGTGTCCTTTTCCTGATGGACATAGTGGCATACCCCAAGCACGTTTTTCACAATAGTTATCATGCCATGGGTATTGATAGTTACGTTTATCACAGAGACTTCCACCTTTTCCATGCATTCCCCCTACACCATAAACTTGAGAGTTAATATAAGCTGGTGCTATCTCTAATGGAAACCGAATATTAGGAGCATAAATATACTTGTCCCCCACTCTACCCTCACCACTAGATGATGGTGTTAATTTTCCTGGATTAGTGTAATTAAACGCTTTTAACTCTGCTGAACTCTCCTTTTTTTGAGAACACCCTAAAAACAGTAACAGTGGTATAAGTATTAACAGTTGCTTCATCGTTTACCTCCTACTATGGTTAGTTCACTATAAATTTTTCTTAAAAAAGCCTCTTCATTACATCGTTTATCGTTTGCTGGGAGGTCACACTCTAACGATAATGTATAGTTTACTCCATGACGATTAAAATCTGTCATCATCATCCCCTCAGCATGATTAAACGCTACTTTGGAAGCTTTCATAATGGTTTTAAGCTTATTTGCACCAGAGACTACTTTTTGCTGATACGTTCTATCTCCTGAGATAAACAGTGTTGCCCCTTTCAAATAGAGTGTAATGGCATAATAGTTCTCATCACCTATAATGGACATCTTTTGATTATAAATGTAAGACTTAGGTAGATAGACAGGTAACTTAACCTCTGCAATACCTTTTCTCAAAATCTCAGGATAAGCTTTTTGTACTTTTTGGTGTTGTGCATCAACTTTAGGCCACTTAACCTCTAAAATCCCTCCATCGGCATTTAAGAGTGTTAACATGACCATTGAAAAAGTTAATAATGTTTTCATTTTTTATTCCTCGTTATCTATTTTAAGTTATTATTATAGCATCAAACAAGGAGTAAATTGTGTTAAAAGAGAATCACGATTTAGGAGGAGCATTAAAAGCCTATATTCAGCTCTTATATAATGAAAGCTATTTTTATGCCCATGAGGTACTTGAAGAGGCATGGCATCCTCTACGTAAATCTAAACATCCACTTAGCAACCTTGTTAAAGGTTTGATTAATGCTGCTATTGCTTTTGAACATCTTAAACGTAATAGAGAAGATGCCCATAGAAAAGCTCAAACAGTTATTGCTTCTTATGAACGACATAAATCTTTAGCTGTTAAAGGTATCATTTACTACGAACTTTTTATGGAAGCAACAAAACAAATTGAAGCATTAAAAACGACTAATTTACTTTTTAGATAAAAAATGATATAAATTATTAAAATCATAATAAAGGATTATGCCATGAGCTTAGAAGGTGAACCGTCATTAAATCAGATTGATGACTACAATAATAATGAGTCAAAAGAGAAACGAAATACAGTACGTTTGGTTATTATAGGGCTTATTGTACTAGGTACAATTTATGCTGTTATTAAATATAACAACACTACACCAAGTGATTATGTAGGAACAGCTGAAAATCCTGGTATTGATACCACCAAACGATAAATATTCTAAAATCTTCTCTGCTTACCCCTTACATTAATGTAGAGGTAAGTAGTTTTTATACGCACTTTGTTACTCTTTGTTCTCTTAATATTTAATGCAATGTGTAAGAAAGAAACAGATAATCAAGATAATTTTTCCGAAAACCGACTTTAATTCTCCTATTCAAAAAATATTGCTAAACTCATGCTATTAAATTACACATAAGGACGACATATGTCATTACCAAAAATTATCTGGTCAAAAATCGATGAGGCTCCAGCACTAGCTACTTATTCACTGTTACCAATCGTAAACGCATTTACACAAGCAGCAGGTGTAGAAGTTGTTGAGAGTGATATCTCACTTGCAGGTAGAGTACTTGCAGCAATGGGAAAAGCTGAAGATGAGTTATCTAAGTTAGGTGAGGTTGTTTTACAACCAGATGGAAACATTATTAAGCTTCCAAACATCTCTGCTTCAGTTGGTCAGCTTAAAGATTGTATCGCTGAGCTTCAAGGTCAAGGTTACGATATTCCTAACTATCCTGAAAACCCAGCAAACGCTGAAGAAGAAGCTATCCAAGCAAAATATGCTGGTTGTCTAGGTTCTGCTGTTAACCCAGTACTTAGAGAAGGAAACTCAGACAGAAGAGCAGCCGTTGCTGTTAAGAAGTTTGCACAGAACAACCCACACAGACTTAGAGCATTCTCTGAAAATTCAAAAGCAAGAGTTGCACACATGGCTGGAGATGGAGATTTCTTCTCAAATGAGCAATCAATTACTTGTGGTGGAGATGCAAAAGTAACCATCGCACTTAACGGTAAAGAGTTAACTTCTATTGATGCAATTGAGGGTGAAGTTCTTGATGGTACATTTATGTCTATTGCTAAGCTTAGAGCGTTCTACAAAAAGACTATCGAAGAGGCAAAAGCTGACGATGTTATCTGGTCACTACACCTAAAAGCTACTATGATGAAAATCTCTGATCCAATTATGTTCGGTCACGGATTTGAAGTATTCTTCGAAGATGTATTCGCTAAACATGCTGACACATTCGCAGAGTTAAATGTAAACCCTAACATGGGTATGAGTGACTTAGAGAAGAAAATCGCTGGTCACGCTAAAGAGGCTGAAATCAAAGCTGATTTCTTAGCTGCACTTGAGTCTGACTCTCCAAAACTTGCAATGGTTGATTCTGACAAAGGTACAACAAACTTCAACGCATCAAACGATGTAATTATCGATGCTTCTATGCCTGTAGTGGTTCGTGAAGGTGGTAAGCAGTGGGATAGAACTGGTGCTGCTGGTGAGACTGTTGCTGTTGTTCCAGATAGTACTTACGCAATGTTCCACGAAGAGATGGTAGCTGACTGTGTTAAAAATGGTCAATACGATGTAAGCACAATGGGTGCAATGCAAAATATCGGTCTTATGGCTCAAAAAGCTGAAGAGTATGGTTCTCACCCAACAACATTTGAACTTGAAGAAGCTGGTACAGTAACTGTTTCTGCTGGTGATAAAGTTCTTATGTCTTTTGAGTGTGAAGCTGGAGATATCTGGAGACTTGCTAGAACAAAAGATATTCCAATCAGAGACTGGGTAAGACTTACAGTTGAGAGAACAAGATTAGAGGGTATCCCTGCAATCTTCTGGTTAGACGAAAACAGAGCTCACGATGCTGAACTTATCAAAAAAGTAAACACCTACCTTGCTGACCATGACACTGATGGACTTGATATTCAGTTCATGAAAGTTACAGATGCTACTAGATTTACAAATGCTAGAGTAAGAGAAGGTAAAAATACTATCGCTGCAACTGGTAACGTACTAAGAGACCACTTAACAGATATGTACCCAATCTTAGAGCTTGGAACATCTGCTAAAATGCTCTCTATCGTTCCATTGATTGCTGGTGGTGGACTGTATGAGACAGGTGCTGGTGGTTCTGCTCCTAAGCATGTTGACCAATTCCTTGCAGAGGGTCACTTAAGATGGGATTCTCTTGGTGAGTTCTTGGCACTAGCTGAGTCACTAAGATTTATCGGAAACAAGCATGACGATGCTAAACTGGCAGCTCTTACAGCTGGTCTTGATGCTGCTAACCAAGGTTACCTTGACAACAACAAAGCACCAGGTAGAAAGTGTGGAGAGCCAGACAACAAAGCGTCTCACTTCTTTGTAGCTCAATACTGGGCAAACGCTCTTGCTGAGTCTGACAACGCTGAGTTATCTGCTAAGTTCACACCAGTTGCTGCTGCACTTACAGAGAATGAAGATAAGATTATGGCAGAGCTTCTTGCTGTTGCTGGAACTGCTCAAGATGTTGGTGGTTACTTCCATCCAAATGACGAGATGGCTAGTAAGGCTATGAGACCTTCGGCTACTTTGAATGCTATTATTGATGGGATATAATCAATAGGTTTTCTGCCCCTTTTTGGGGTGGGAGTTTTCTTTAATCTACAGTAGTCCTCTTTATCATTATAATACACCCCCCCCTTAACCTATTACTGCTTCATATATCTTTTTACTGAACCAAATCTAATGAAATAAATATACGCTGACCAATATAAATAATATTTTCATTGGGAATAGAGACTTCATTATCTTTTTGTATTTTCTTGTAATTTGAAGCTTTACCTGTTATATTACGAGATATTGAAGATAAAGTATCTCCTTTTTTTACGGTGTAGACATAAAACTCTTTACCATTAATCGTAACTTTTTTCGAATCTTCTTTAATTACTTCTCTATTGTCACGATTATATAATGCTATTTCATAGTCAGATTCATCATAGTCACATGATATATTAAATAATTTTTTTTCTAACTTTTCAAGAGATTTAGGACGATACAGTTGTTGTTCTGGAAGATACTTCTCCTTGGATAAAAATCGAATCACTACACTTGTATGAAGTTCATCTAGCGATGATGGACCATTTCTATCAATTGTA
>JAHZJZ010000364.1 GCA_022600655.1 Campylobacterota bacterium
GGGGGATTATAGCCATTAAGTTGTTTCTCTTTTTTTTCGTTATGAAAATTATTTTTTTTCCTAATTTTTTAAAAGAAAACTTTTCTAATGATACACAGAGAGCCAATCATGTTTTAAATGAATTAACATCAAAAAATTTAACAAAGGAGAGTAGATAATGGAAGATGCATTATTAACGGACTGGTCAAGAGCCCAATTTGCTTTAACAGCAATGTATCACTGGCTTTTTGTTCCTTTGACTTTAGGACTCTCGTTTATCATCGCCATTATGGAGACCATCTATGTAAAGACAGGCAATGTGGTTTGGAAAGAGATAACCAAATTTTGGATGACTCTTTTTGCCATTAACTTTGCCATTGGTTTGGCAACGGGAATTATTATGGAGTTTGAGTTTGGAACTAACTGGTCAAACTACTCTTGGATTGTGGGTGATATTTTTGGAGCCCCTTTAGCGATTGAGGGGATTATGGCATTTTTTATGGAGTCGACCTTTTTTGCTGTGATGTTTTTCGGTTGGGATAAGGTGAGTAAAAAGATGCACCTGCTCTCTACATGGCTCGTTGCGATTGGTTCTAACCTCTCGGCTCTTTGGATTTTGGTTGCCAATGGATGGATGCAAAATCCTGTGGGTATGGTTTTTAATGTCGATACGGCTCGTTTTGAGATGGAAAGTTTTTGGGATGTGTTGTTTAACCCCAATGCCTACTCTAAATTTCTGCATACCATTGGTAGTGGTTATGTGATGGGTTCACTCTTTGTGGTGGGAATTAGTGCGTGGTATCTACTTAAAGGTAGAGATGTTGTTAAAGCAAAAAAGAGCATTGTGGTTGGAGCAACCTTTGGGTTAATAACTTCTATTTTCTTAATTGTCTCTGGCGATGAGTCGGCACATGAAGTGGCACTCCATCAACCTACTAAACTGGCAGCGATGGAGGGACTTTATGATGGTCATACCAGAGCAGGGATTGTCGCTGTAGGTCAACTTAACAGTGAAAAGGAGATAGGCGACAAGAAAGAGCCATTTATTTGGGAAATTGAAATTCCTTATGCTCTCTCTTTTTTAGGCTTTCACAACACCGATGCTTTTGTAGCAGGAATCAATGATTTGGTCTATGGAAATAAAGAACAAGGAATAGAGAGTGCCAAGAGTAAAATCGAAAAAGGTAAGGTGGCAATTGAAGCACTCAGAAGCTATAAAGAGGCAAAAAAATCAGGTGATATTGCCAAAGCCAAAACAGCACTAGAGACCTTTAGAGCCAATGAGCCGTACTTTGGTTACGGCTACTTAAGCGATGAAAAAGAGATTATCCCTCCTGTGGCATTGACTTTTTACAGCTTTCATATTATGGTGGGGTTTGGTTTATGGTTCTTGATGCTCTTCTTTTTTGTGCTTTACTTTGCTATGGTCAATAGGCTTGATGGTAAAAAGATGCTGTTGCGTTTAGCCGTTTTCTCTATACCGTTGGGGTACATTGCTGGTGAAGCAGGGTGGATTGTAGCAGAGGTCGGACGACAACCGTGGGCGATTCAAGATATGCTTCCTGTAGGTATGGCAACCTCTAATGTTTCGGTCACAGCTGTGCAGACCACCTTTTGGCTTTTTGCGATTATCTTTACTCTATTGATGATTGCAGAGATAAAGATTATATTAAAACAGATAAAACTTGGAATGGAGGGACACTAATGTTTGAAGATTTGGAACTCTTACGACTGCAACAATATTGGTGGTTTATAGTCTCACTTTTGGGTGGTTTTTTTGCCTTTATGATGTTTATACAAGGGGGACAAACCCTGCTTGGTAGATTAGGTAAAACCGAAGAGGAAAAAAATGTTATTATTGCTTCATTGGGGCGAAAGTGGGAGCTTTCTTTTACTTCACTGGTGATGTTTGGTGGGGCATTGTTTGCTGCTTTCCCTCTCTTTTATGCTGTGAGTTTTGGTGGAGCGTACTATGTTTGGATGGCGATACTTTTTTGTTTTATTATTCAAGCTGTTTCGTATGAGTACCGTAAAAAGCCTGATAACTTTTTAGGGCAGAAAACTTACGAGACCTTTTTATACATTAACGGTTCATTGGGTATTTTTCTGATTGGGGTGGCATTAGCAACCCTCTATACAGGTGGAAACTTTATCAGAAACGATATGAATCTCTCTTTTTGGACAACCCATACTTACGGCTTAGAGGCGTTAATCAACCCTTTTAATTTGGCTTTTGGATTGGTTATTTTCTTTCTGTCACGAGTGGGTGCGAGTTTGTATTTTATCAATAATTTGGCTGTTGAGACTATTGTTAATCGAGCTAGAGAACAGCTTAAAATAGATGCTCTACTTTTTTTAGGCTTTTTTCTCTTGGTTGCTTTTATGCTTTTTATGATGAGTGGTTTGGCTTATGATAGTGAGGGGTTTAAGGTAGTAGAGCATAAGTTTTTCTTTAACCTGATAGAGACACCTATTTTACTTATCTCTTTACTTGTTGGTGTGGGACTGGTTCTCTATGCTCTCTATACGGCTCTGTTTAAAAATAGTACGAAAAGCGTATGGTTTAATGGTGTGGGGACGATTATCACTGTGACCACTCTGCTTTGTCTCATTGGATTTAACCGAACAGCCATCTACCCTTCACTAAGTGATATTGATAGCTCTTTGACTATTGTCAACAGTTCAGGTAGTCACTATACGCTAACGGCTATGAGTTATGTCTCGTTGATGGTGCCTTTTGTATTGGGTTATATCTATTTTATCTGGAGAGCGATGGATAAAACAAAGATTACGAGTGAAGAGATAGAGGCAGATAGCCATCACTATTAGGAGAGAGATATGGAAACGATTGATTATGGAACAGCTATGATATGGTATAGCATGTGGCCCGTGGTTATATTTGTAGCGTACAAGTTTGTACGAATAAATATTGAACATTTAGAAAATAATATAGAAACAAAGGAGAAAAAATAGTGAGATTAGTATTCCCAACCGATGAAAACATAGGTTACCTTAGTAAAAGAGGAGTTCATTTTGGTAAAGCAAAGTTTTATACAATAATAACTTTGAAAGATAATAAGATAGATGATGTTGAGTGTGTAGAAAACCCTGGGCATAGTGGTGGTGCGTGTGGTAATGCTGTGACCAATATTATGAGTTTAAACCCTGATGCGTTAATCGTAGGGGGAATTGGTGGAAGTCCTGCACAAGGGTTTGCCAAAGCTGGTCTGGATTTGTATTTTGATTCAGAGTCTATAACTGTTAAAGAGAGTGTTCAAGCATTTATAGATGGATTTTTA
>JAHZJZ010000365.1 GCA_022600655.1 Campylobacterota bacterium
CTTTTTTAAATTTTTAATATGCGTCATATGATGCGTATCTGACCCAACAAAGTCTACGAGAGAATTTTTAATTAACTGCTCCACTATCAGCTGAATACCTTCATTATAATATCCACTAATAGAGTTTAAATTAATTTGAAACAGAACACCCATCTCTTTTAATTCATAATATCTATTGAAATCATAATGCCAATAGAGATACCGTTCAGGATGGGCTAAAACAGGAGTATACCCCTTCAGTTGAATCTCATAAATAAGGTTGTCAATATCATGAGGAGGTGTAAAGTAAGAGAGTTCAAAAAGTAAATAGTTCTCCTTCCCAAAACTTAGTATATCTTTTGACTCCAATAGTTTTCCAAAATATTCATCAGCATAATACTCAGCAGCCACTTCAAGTTCTATTGTAATATTACGTTGTAGTAACTCACTTTTTAAACCCCTATAGCCCTCTAAAATATCTTTTGTCGTATTGGGAAATATATCACTTACATGAGGTGTGGTAATAAGTTTCGTATACCCCAAGTTTTTCAGTTCTTCTATAAGTTGAATTGAAGTCTCTATATCAACCGCACCATCATCAATTCCTGGAATTAAATGAGAGTGTATATCAGTACTACTCAATAACTGACTTTTTTGTATCTTAAAAAAAGAAAACATTACTTTGCTTTCTTTTCTCCATAGCCATAGTCATACCCATAGCCATATCCGTAACCATACCCGTAACCATACCCTTTACTTTTATAGAGCTTTACACCATTTAAAATAAGTCCTGATGATTTTATATGTTTATCGATTATCATCTTATTAAAGTTTTTAAGATAACTCTTTTCTGCTTCATTGGCTTTAAGTACTAACAACACAATATCACTATGTTTTAAAATCATATTCGCATCGGTAACCGACCCTATAGGTGCTGTATCAAAAAGAATATAATCATATTTCTCTTCAAGCTCTTCAATAAGTTTATCTAGTTTATCACTCATTAGTAACTCCGATGGGTTAGGAGGTATTGTTCCTGCTGACAAGAAGTGAAAGTATTCACTCATCTCTATAATAAGCTTCTCATACTCAATATCTTTTGATAAAAAGTTACTAACCCCCTCTTTGTTACTCTGTTTTAACTCTTTATGTAAACGTGGTTTTCGTAAATCTAAATCAATCAACAGTACTTTTTTATTTGCCCCTGCAATAATCTCACCTAATCCAGCCGTTACCGTTGTCTTTCCTTCTCCTGCAACCGTAGAAGAGATTAGTATTCTCGTACAGTTTTTATTTTCAGAGAGTACAAACTGTAAATTGGTTCGTATATTTCGAAGTGCCTCTTTAAAAAATCGTTCATTACTGTTTTGTGGTAATGTCCCATACAGAGGTACATCTGTTAAAGACTCAATATCGTGTTGTCCTCGTATTTTACTATCAAAAAGTTCACGTAAAAAGGCATAAGCAATTCCTAGTATGAGTCCCAATATAGCACCCACTAACATTATCATTCTTTTATTGGGCTTAATAGGAAAGAGTGCAACTTGGGCATCTTCAACTATTTTTGTATTTGCAATAATTGATGCTTTCGTGATCTCAACTTCTATCTTTTTTTGTAATAAAAAAGTATAAACATCTTCACTTAGACTAAAGTTTCGTTGTAAATCTTGATTAACCATATTTTTGGCTGGAAGTGACTTTAAAAGTGCTTTTTTCTGTCGAATATCACTCTTAAGTAACCGAAGTTTATTCTCTAAATTACTCTGTACCATCAACATATTACTTAAAATAGTCGATTTAGCTATTGCCTTATCATTTTGAAGCTTATCTAAGTTAGCTACAATATGTGAATGTATCTGACTTTGGAGCTCTTTAACATTGTTCTTCTCCTCTATAACTTGTGGATGTTCATCCGTAAAGTTATTTCGTAAACCTTGGAGTATCAACTCTCCTTTTTTTAACTCACTAATCAATGCATTTATCTGCATATTTGAGGTTACTGATTTACCTATATCATTTTGTTGAAAACGCAATGCACGAATCTCGTCGTCATTACCTCGATAAGTCTCCATAAGTGCTTGGATAGAAGAGGTATCAATCCCTGCACTCACTAATGATACCGTGCTAAGTACCCCTCCCTGTAAACTTGTTCTAAAACTTCGAACTTCCTGAAGTTGTAAAGTGATTTTGTCTACAAGTTCATCCTTATCTTCAACCAATCCTAAAAGGTCTGAACTTGAACCCATTACAGCAACTGTACTATTTTTTTGTTGATACTTTTTAAGCTTTTCACCTTTGCTTTTTAAGTTCTGCTTGACATCTAAAATCTGTTTATCTAAAAACTCTAAAGTCTGTTCAAGTTCAGCAGTTTTATTATTAAGACTATACTCAATATAACTCGTTGCTATCTCTTGAACAACACGTTGTGCCCGTTTAGGCATGGTATCATTATAAACTACCTTTAAAATACTGTTAGATAGTGTACTGACCTCCATATTCCCAATAATAATATCTTCTTGAGCATTTTTATCATAAGTTTTAAAAAGGTAACCTCTTCTCTCAAACATCTTATATTCTATAGAATCATTAAAAGGATCTTCCCCTTCACTCTGTATGACTCTTAAGGTAAAAAGTTCATTTTTAATCTCATCATTATAACTATGTGTTTCACTATACCCTATAGCATCAACCTTAAGTACAAACTTTTGATTATCTTGAGGTATAATCTCAAAAAACTCACCATATAAATGCTTATCCTCATAGTGAATATCTATTTGAAGATTAGAAAAGTTATCAACTTCCACTTTTTTAAAATCTTTTCTAATAAAATAGACTCTATCTATATCTACCTTATCAACA
>JAHZJZ010000366.1 GCA_022600655.1 Campylobacterota bacterium
CTCCAAGCCAACTTCTAAAATCAACAATGTTGTCAATCTTGAAGGGTACAGTCAAACTGATTTAAACTTACTACTTGAAGCGAATATTGAACTCTTTAAAATGCAATACAAGGGAGAGTTACTTCTTTTTACTGACTATGACCTTCCTAAGTTTCAAATACACCAAAACAACTTCTCCTTTCTACTCCGTAAACTCTTTTCTCAATTCACTGAGTCAAAAATCATCAACATTACACTTAAAATCAAAATTGGTGAACTCATTGTCGTTAACGATAAAAAATATCCTATTATTCTCTTTAAAGTTGAGAGTGACCAAAGAGATAAAAGTTATGATGAGGAGATTAAAGAGATTACCATCAATAACTTTATTAATACCCATACAGAAAAAACCAGTATAACATTTGAGATACCTGCCATCACTTAACACTCATGATGATTTTATCATCATAATATTGTTGATTTTATAACACTACTTTGCTATACTGAGTAAAAAAATGGAGTCAAGATGAAAGAGTTTATTCAAATCTACCGTGAATATAAAAGTGATATTGAGTCATTCATTATTACCACACTAAAAAACAACGGGGATATCATAGATGAAGATGAGATAAATCACTATAAAAAGAACTTTAACAACTTTCCTTCCATGGAGCTACTCTATATTACAGATGAACACTGTAAACAGATTAGTCCCAATATCTACAGACATAAAACAGAAGAACAAGCAAAAGATAAAGATAGAGGATATCTCGCATCGAAATTAACTACTAAAAACAGTAGTTTCTCTATCAGTGAACCCTATATCAGTACAGCCACAGGAAACACCTGTATTACGGTTATGAAAAAAGAGGGAGAGCATCATGTTTTTATAGATTTTGTACTTAGTGAACTGTTGGGACGTTTAGGGCTGGTTGAACTTCACCCAACCTTTGATAACTTTACCAAAATATCTTACCGAATTATTGGCTTTAGCTTAATGTTTTTTGCTTTTTTATCAGTAGGATATGCCATCATCTCTTATGTCTCACACCTTTTTTTAGATGGAAGTTTTTCATTAGATAGTCTATTTAAACCTATTGTTGCTATTACCTTGGGATTGGCTATTTTTGACCTTGCCAAGACCATTTTAGAACGTGAAGTTTTTTACAAAAACTATGGAAAAGAGAGTGAAGATGCCATGGTATTGACCAAGTTTTCAATCGCTATTATCATCGCCTTATCTATTGAAGCATTAATGGTAGTATTTAAAATTGCACTTAAAGATTATACACAAATGATTCATGCATTTTATCTTATTTTAGGTGTAGGAATTGTAACGGTTGCATTGGCACTATATAACTATCTAAGTCAGAAGAAGCTGTAGCGTGGGCATTCCTGCTCACGATGATAAGAATTTAAACAACCTTTCGTGGGCTAGAAAGCCCATGCTACAATTCCAAACTTTAGTCTAACTCAATGGCATTGGACTTTAGTCCCGAACATTACGAGGCTGAAGCCATCGGTTCCTAGGATATTTAATCTTAAAAAATATAAAGAGGTAGATTATAGTATGGAAGTAGTAACCTTTACAAGATGTGAAACTTGTAAAGGTTTATGTATAAGAAAATGTGAAAATTACAAAGGCAGTTTTAAGACATGCCTTAGGTCATAGATACCCTTATAGAGAGAAAGGTACTGTTAAATATGCTTGAACTGTGTTGCCATCAAAACTATCATCATCTGAAGATGTATTGATGAAAGCAAGTGTTGTATCAACTGGACCAACTGTCTTAGTAGCTGTTACGGTAATCTCATTCATCTCATCTGAAGCAAGATTACTATCATTAGTTACACTTGTATATTGTCCAGTAAGTGCTAAACCAGCTAAGTCAGTTGATGCACCAACAGAAATTGCTTGAGCTCCTGGGTTTGTTGCAAAACCAAAGTTCCACCATGCTTCTGTATAGACATTTGACATTCCAAATCCACCATAGTTAGTGAAGTCAGTTTGACCATCTTCATCAGCTTTTGAATAAGCAGCAAATAGACCCATACTCTCTGTATCATAAGCAACTTTACCAGCTATAATTGAAGAGTCTTCACCTTCATTTGCCATAGTCATTGCATATTGAACACCAGCAGTTAAACCACTACCTAAGTCTGCATCAGCTTGAGCCCATACTTTATCATCATTATTTGCAAAGTCATAGTACCAAAGTTGTGCTGTTGTACTTGGAATAAGTTTTGTAACTGCACCAGCTGTATAAATACCATCACCTAAATCTGTCATACCACCTTGAAGATTGTTAAAATTAGCAATGACATTACCATTTGCTCTAGTAACAAGTGAACCAACTAAAGTTGTTTCAGGTAAATCGGCATTAACAAATGTAAAGGCATCAAACGTATTCTCTACAATATTCCAAGTCTCAGTAAATGCTAAAGGAGTATCAAGCTTTTGACGACCAATAACAGCTGTTGTGTTTCCTAGTTTGGCTGTTATGTTAGCAACATCAATCCATGCTGTATCGTTAATAGCATCTTGACCTGCTGCAGCCCATACACCACTTACTAAAGTGCTTTCAAGACCAAGTGTTGAAATTCCAGTCATACCTGCATTTAAACTTACACCTTCTGCAATATCTCTTGAATAGTCAAGACTTACAGCTGCATTTCCATAAGCTCCATTTTTATTAAATAAATCTGTATCTCCTGCATCAGTTGTTCCATAAAATACTTTCGCATCACCAGATATAGTACTCTCTCCAGCAAATACTGAACTTACAGCTAAAACTGCGACCAAACTTAATTTTGTAAACTTCATTGTTACTCCTTTGATTATAATAAGTTGTAATAAAGATTATATTATAAAATAATGTTTTTTTGCAAGATTGGGAATTAGACGAGCAGATAGAATTTTGTGATATGAATGATTATATGTTTAGTGTAGATGGTGTGATGATTAATCATTTGATTATAGACAAATAAAAGGGGGTATA
>JAHZJZ010000367.1 GCA_022600655.1 Campylobacterota bacterium
CTTCATCCTCTTGATTATCCCAAACCTTTTCTAATGAGATATTAGAAAGCTCTTGAAATCCATCCAATTCATCTTTTACTATTTTTTTAGCATTTAGATTCTCTTTCTTTTGAAAAGCGTACAGTAAAAACTGTAACATATCAACTGTTACTTTCTCTACATCCTGTTTTTGCTGTTCAATCTCAGGATTATCAATTTTTAGTGTAATTGCCATCTTCTATCCTTTGAGTTTTTTATCATTATAGCACACAATTCAATTCACTCTTCCCAAAAAACCTCAGGTAAACTTATCTACTCTTTCGCTTCTTTCAACAGAGCCTTCTCCTCCTCAACACTAACCTTCCCTTTAGTAGAAGTCATAGCCAAACCTAACCAGCTCTGCATACCTCCACGGTACCATTTTATTTTTTTAGGTGGGAAACCTATTTTTAAAAGTACACGTATCATCGTTGGGGATTGACCACACCATGCTCCATTACAGAACGTTAGTGCTGTTTTGGCTTCAGAAAAGTCATACTTATCATTCACCTTTTTAACACCTAGTACTTTTAAAGAAGCTTCAAACTCTTTAGCATATTTTTTGGTATCTCGGAAATAGACAAAGGGCATATTGATTGCTGAAGGGATGGTTCGATGTTTGTACCAGTTGACAGCTCTACTGTCTATAAAAAGCATATCTCTCTTTTTTTGATGTTCTGGACTGTTCATGGTTTGTAAGAACGCTAACACCTCTAGTTCGCCAAAGGTTTCAATATCTTTATGCAGACTCATCGGAGAGATTTTCCCAATGGTGCTTACGAACGAGACTTTACACTCATCTGGAACGACATAACTGGCATAGTCTCCACCCCAAATCAGTTTGGTTTTCATTGGTACATCGATGAGACAGTCATCAGAGACTTCACGTTCTATATCAACCAACTCTTTTTGACCATTAGGTAGAGATACACCGACCTCTACCCCATCATACTGTAGTTTTGTTAAATTATCATCAGCTAAAATTATACTCAACATAAGAGAGGAAGCTAAAAGAGGTTTCCACATAGAAATTCCTTTTTTAGCTGATTATAGCAACTTTTACTGATTCTTCAACCACTTATCTTTTAACTCTTTATGGAAACTATCTTCTAGTCCATTGGCTTCACGAAGTTTTAAAAGACTTCTATCTACCTGCTCTTTTAACTCACTGCCCGTTGGGAAAACAATTCCATAGTTTTGAGGATTAAACTGGAATGGTGCGACCAACAGTACTTTTTTCTTCTCTTTTTTATTAATCTGATTGGCTAAGTAGACCAGTCTTGGACCATCATGAACTAAGGCTTCAGCTTTACCCTCACGTACCAGTTGAATTCCCTCTGCCAGTGTCGCTACAGGAACAACATTTGCACCAATCTTCTCAATATATCTTCTAGGTGCATCCGTAGCCACAGCAGCCACAAACTTACCTGCTAAATCTTTTTCTGAACGAATCGAACCACCAATCTGCTGAGCAGTCAATGCTGCTGTTACAATTGCTGTTAAGATACTAATCGCAATAATCCCTACAATATGCCACATCAGGTCAATCACACGAGCCAACCCTTTACTTGGAGGAGTCTCCCATGTAACCAACATAGTGATTCCCCACCAGAAGGCATCGATAATTCCTGAAAGATAATTTTTGGAAAACAGGTCAGAGCTTTCATCTTTTCTATCAACAAACCAACGTAGATGAATGGTAATAAATAGGAAGAGTAAAAAGAGTAAAGTGGTCTGAAGATTCATCATCTTACCAATCTCTTTACCCATAATCTCTAAGACACTTGAAGAAGATTTACTGGCATCAACCATAACTTGCAGACCCAGTTCATACATAGAGTTAGAGAAATCTATCTCTGTCTCACGACTAGAAGTGATGGTAACTGCTGAGATAGAAGCATCAACTTCACCCTTTTTCGCTGCTTCTATAAGGTCAGATGTAGAGTTATAATAGACCCACTCAGTCTCCTGCCCTAAATCTTTAGCAATCTGATTCCATAGGTCAATACTAAACCCTATAGGTTTTCGCTCTTCGATGCTACTGTTAGCATCATACATAACCCATGGCTCAGAGGGTTTAATACCCACCTTTAAGCTATCTGCGTAACTCACTACTGTAAAAAGTAACAGTAATATTATCTGTGTAATTTTTTGCATTGTTTTGCCCCTAATTGTGTTGTTTTAAGGGCAGAATTATACTTTAGTTTCTTTAATGGTTTATGAGATTATTCACTTAAACGCTGAATATTTGCACCAAGTGCCGAAAGTTTTCCTTCGAGATTGTCATAACCTCTATCGAGATGATAAATACGGTGAACATTTGTAACTCCTTTAGCAACCAATCCTGCCAATACCAATGCTGAACTGGCTCGTAAATCCGTTGCCATAACATCAGCACCATACAGCTCTGCAACAGGACGAACAGCTGCGACACTTCCTTTAAGCCAGATGTCTGAGCCTAAACGATTTAGTTCACTCACATGCATAAAACGATTTTCAAACAGTCGCTCTTCTATAACACTTTCACCTATCGCCATGGTTGCTACAGCCATAAACTGTGCTTGCATATCAGTTGGAAAACCAGGGTATTCAGTAGTAATAAGACTAACAGGTTTGAGTCTATCACTAGAGGTAATGGTAATTACATCATCATTAATATCAAAACTACACCCCATCGCTTCAAGTTTATCAATAGAAGCTTGTATATGTGTTGCATTTACTCTATTTAATGTAACGGTTGAGTTTGTAATGGCAGCTGCACAAAGGTAGGTTCCCGCTTCAATTCTATCAGGAATAATCTCAACAGGTTTAAAAACTAATGGTTTCTGCCCAGTCCCTTCAATCGTAATCTCACTGGTTCCAATACCCTCAACTTTAACCCCAGCACTGGCAATCATCTCACAAAGTTGGACAATTTCAGGCTCTTTCGCTGCATTGACAATAGTGGTTGTACCATGCGCTAGAGCTGCTGCCATCACCGTATTTTCAGTTCCACCAACAGTAATCTTATCAAATACTATTTTAGCACCCTTCAGACCCTCTGGAGCTTCTGCTCTTACATATCCACCTTTTATCTCTATGGTTGCACCCATAGCTTCTAATGCTTTTAAGTGTAAGTCAATTGGACGTTGACCAATGGCACATCCACCAGGTAAACTTACCTCACACTCACCAAAACGTGCTAACAGAGGACCCAATACTAAAATCGAAGCTCTCATTTTACTAACAATCTCATAAACAGCTTTGGTTGAATTCATCGTACCATTATTAACCGTTGCTACGGTCTCATTGTGTTCAACTTCACTGCCTAATATACTCAAAAGTTTAAGTAAAGTTCTAATATCTACTACATTCGGAAGATTGGTCAACTCTACAGGTTGGTCTGAAAGTATGGTTGCTGCGATAACAGGAAGAGCAGAGTTTTTAGCTCCTGAAATATCAATGGCACCACTAAGTTTAGTACCACCAGTTATTTGTAAATAATCCATATATATAATATCCAATTAATTAATTTTTAAGATAGTATTTTATCTAAATTATGTTAAGTATAGATAGTATATAATAGTTAAAGATAAGGGGGATTATCAACGTTAGGAATCATAATTATGAATCAAATTACAAAACTTAATCAACTTATTGATAAGCTTGAACTACAACTCAATTCCCCAAACTCCATGAATGAGGAGCTATTGACTTCTACATCTACTGCTCGAACCGAAAATCTAAGAAAACTATTTTCTCTCTATAAAGAGCTTGAACTTTTTAAAAAACATGATGATTTTTCTACCATTTTTGACTATAAAGCGATGAATCTTATGGGCATCGTGCTGAAAGATGAGGAGTTTGCCCAAATACATGAAGGGAAATATGTACAGATAATCTGTATTACTTATAAACTTAATGAGAAAGGTAAAAACATTGCCCAAAATAGCTCACTTGGATACTTTGGTAAAGCTGAGAAACTAAGCCTTGAGCTTAAAAATAATATCATAGAGTTTGTTCTCCGATGGCGTTACGAAAAGGCTTTTAGACATACAGAACAGTATGAACATCTTCTTTCTAAACTACTATAAATTTAATTTTCGCTAAAGTTTTATATTGCTGTTTTTTATGTTAATAGCAATAAATTAAAATAAGGAAAATTAATGGATATAACATTATCCCCCGAAGCACTACTTTCTCAATTAGGATACCCTAAAACAGAACAGACACTAGAACAGATGGAAAATATTATCAA
>JAHZJZ010000368.1 GCA_022600655.1 Campylobacterota bacterium
TGAAGGTGGTATTGCCATTGAAGAGAACTGGGATGAGAAAGTAACAGAGATAGCGTTCCCTATTACTGCAACTGATGATGAAATTGCAGAGAAAATTAGAGCCAATGTTCCTGCTGATGTTGCAGATGCTGACAAAGCAAACTTTGCAGAGTTCTGTATTGGTTTCTTTAAAGCATACAAAGAGTTAAACTTTGCATACCTTGAAATTAACCCATTTGTAATGCAAGGAAATAAAATCGAGCTTCTTGATATGGTTGCAAAACTGGATGATACAGCTGGATTTATGATGGTTAATGAGTGGGGCGATGTTCCTTACCCAACAGCATTTGGTATGGAAGATAAATCTCCAGAAGAGGAAGCAGTTGAGTTAGCCGATTCTAAAACAGGTGCGTCACTTAAACTTACAATTCTTAAGCCAGAAGCTAGAATCTGGACAATGGTTGCTGGTGGTGGTGCTTCAGTTGTTTATGCTGATACCATTGCAGATATGGCAGGAATTGAAGACCTTGCAAACTACGGAGAGTACTCTGGAGGACCTACAACAGGTGAGACCAAATTCTATGCTGAGACACTTTTTGATCTTATGACAAGAGAAAAAGATGCACAAGGTAGAGGAAAAGTTCTTATTATTGGTGGAGCGATTGCTAACTTTACAGATGTTGCTAAGACATTTACAGGGATTATTCAAGCGTTTGAAAACTATCAAGATAAGTTAAAAGAAGTAGGCGTTAAAATCTACGTAAGACGTGGTGGACCAAACTATGAAAAAGGTCTTAAAGATATTAAAGAAGCTGCTGATAGAATGGGTCTTTACATCGAAGTATACGGGCCAGAAACACACGTAACAGATATTGTACGTATGGCACTAGAGAAGTAAGGAGAAGAGATGGAAAGATTATATACTAAAGATACACAAGCGATTTTTTGGAATAACAACAAAACTGCAATTCAGAGAATGTTGGATTATGACTACACAATTCAAAGAGATACTCCATCGGTAGCTGCTATCGTTGCTCCGACAAGTTCTAACAAATTTGATAAGTTCTTCTTTGGACCAGATGAAGTGATGATTCCACTTTTTAAAACAACAGCAGAAGCAAAAGCAGCACAGCCACAAGCTGATGTACTTTTAAACTTTGCATCATTTAGATCTGCTTACGATGTAACAATGGAAGCACTAGAAGTGGGTGGTTTCTCATCTATGATGATTACAGCTGAAGGTATCCCTGAGAGACTAGCAAGAGGTATGAACCAAACTGCAAGAGAAAAAGGTGTTACAGTAATTGGACCTGCAACTGTTGGTGCAATTACTCCAGGTGCATTTAAAGTAGCAAACATTGGTGGAACCATTACAAATATCGTTCAATCAAAACTACACAGAGCAGGTTCTTGTGGACTAGTAACGCGTTCAGGTGGACTTTTCAATGAGCTTTCAAACATTATCTCTATCAATGCTGATGGTATTGCAGAGGGTGTAGCGATCGGTGGAGATAGATTTGTTGGTTCAGTATTTATTGACAATCTTCTTAGAATGGAGAAGAATCCAGATGTAAAATATATGATTTTACTTGGAGAAGTTGGTGGTACTGAAGAGTACAAAGTAATTGAAGCGATTAAAAATGGTCAAATTACTAAACCAGTTATCGCATGGTGTATTGGTACGATTGCTAAACATTATGACTCTGGTGTTCAGTTTGGTCATGCAGGTGCTTCGGCAAATGCTGAAACTGAAACAGCTGAATACAAAAATAATGCCATGAAAGAAGCAGGTATTCACGTACCAGACTCATTCAACGACCTTCCAGCGATGATTAACAAAGTATTTACGGAGATGAATATTGCTGATATTCCAGAGCCTGATATGAATACAGTTCCTGCTGTTAGAAGAAGCAAAGAGTTTATCTGTACTATCTCTGATGATAGAGGAGAAGAGTGTACTTACGCTGGTTTCCCAATTTCATCTGTTGCTACTCCTGACACAGGTAAAGGAATCGGAGATGTTATCTCTCTACTATGGTTCAAAAAACAGTATCCAAAATGGGCTACAGAGTTTATTGAAACTGTAATTAAAACTGTTGCTGACCATGGTCCTGCTGTTTCTGGTGCACACAATGCAAAAGTAACTGCAAGAGCTGGTAAATCAGTTGTTGAATCACTAGTAACGGGTCTTCTTACTATTGGACCAAGATTTGGTGGAGCAATTGATGGTGCTGCAGAGCATTTCAAATACGCTGATGACAATAACCTTTCTCCAAAAGAGTTCTTAGGACACATGAAGAAGCAAGGTATACCAATTCCAGGTATTGGTCACAGAATTAAATCACTGAAGAACCCAGACTTAAGAGTTACAGGTCTTATGAACTATGCTGCAGACAATTTCCCTGCAACACCACTTCTTGACTATGCAAGAACGGTTGAAGCACTGACAACATCTAAGAAAGAGAACTTGATTCTTAATGTTGATGGTACTATTGGTATTCTTATGGTTGATATGTGGAGAGCATTAGGTTACTCTGAAGATGAAATTAATGAGTTCATTGCATCTGGTACACTTAACGCATTCTTCATCGTAGGTCGTTCAATCGGATTCATCGGTCACGTACTTGATGAAAAGAGATTGGCTATGCCAATGTACAGACACCCTATGGATGATGTATTATATGATGTTCAGGTTGCTGACGAGATATAATCTCACTTTTAATTTAAATAATTAAAAACTTCTTAAACCTATGGTATAATTTATAAAATTAAATTATACCAAGGTTCTTCTTTATGAAAAAATCTGCATTTACTATTATAGAACTTGTTTTTGTTATTATCGTTTTAGGTATTTTAGCTTCTGTGGCTATGAGTAGAATGGAGCGTGACTTAACACAAGAGGCTTCTGAGACGATTCTTTCTCATATACGGTTAGCTCAGCAATTAGCTTTGAATGATAATAAGCATCGTAGTGACAATAGCCCTATGTGGCAGAGAGCTTATTGGCAGTTTGCTTTGAGGAGATGTGGAGATGATGTTGCATATCGTGTTGGTTCAGATACTAGTCTAGGAAGTGGTGTAAATGGCATTGGAGACACTGAATCAGCTATTAATCCTATAGATGGTAAATATATTTTTTCAGAAGATTGTGAAAATCTTGATACTGATGAAACACCTTCTGTATTATTAACAAAGAAATTTGGTATTAAAAATAGTGGGGTTACTACAACTGGTGGATGTGATAGGAATCAGATACTTTTTGATTATTTAGGTCGTCCTCACTTTAGAAATACAACTTATACTAGTCCCGATTTTAGTAATATTATGACTGAAGATTGCAATTTAACTTTTACTTTAGAGGATAGTTCTTCATTTAGTATTATTATTGAAGATGAGACAGGACATGCATATATAGAGGGTCAAGAGAGTTTATAAAGCAAAATGAAGTTCCTATATAGTGTAAGTAAAACCCTTAAAAGTAGGAACTAAGGTAAAAAA
>JAHZJZ010000369.1 GCA_022600655.1 Campylobacterota bacterium
AATAAATTGTCGCTTTTTCTCAGCTTTAAGCGCTTCGATAGCTTCATCAAAGTCTAGTGGTTTATGAAGTTCTAAATCCATAGGAACTAGTTCTATCTCTTCAGTCTCCAAATCAAGTACAGCCTCTGCTTCAACACCTAAGTCCTTAAAAGACATAACTTTATGATCTTTAATCTTGTCGGCATGTCTTCTTAGTGCTTTTTGAGCTCTACTGATTGCAGTATCTGCTGCTGCATACACATCTTTGTCTCTCTGTGTGATGACAATGGTATTTTTATCTTTTAGGTTAATAACAAGCTCAAGTGCAACGCCCTCTTTTGATTTGTTATCTCCTGAGATAATAGTGTTTGTTGAGATAATGTTTAAGTTATATTTGTCTAGTCCATCAATACTTTCTGAAATATGATTTTTGATAGAATCAGATAATTCAAAATGTCTTCCCACTATATTTTTACTCATGATAAATCCTTTTTCGTCTGTTATACTTAAAAGTTAGAGTGGTTAAAAAAAGTTAACTTTAACTCTCTTCTGTTCTATATTTTTAAGTTTACCATTATAACTAATAAAAATAAATGAATGGTAAATGTCTTTAAAAAATTAAATAATTAGTTAATTTTTTAATTAAAGCTTTTGTAAAGTTCTTCGGTGAAATGTTATAAATACATCGTTAGTATTATCAGCATCAAGATTTAATGGGTGGTCGAAATCTTTATACTCAACATATACATCAATAATCAGTGAAATGGTCGCATCGAAACCTAAATTGTTTATTGTTGCCCACTGTGTACCTTTACATCCTACTGGTATAAGATCGTTATTTCCAATATATTGTATATTGGTAGTTATTTTATAAAGATTAGCACTGTCTCCAAATGTTGACTTGATGGTCTCGACACAGTTTGCATTACCTACTCTATCATAATGTGTGGCATAGAGTATGGCTTGTTCTGTATATGACCGTGCTAGTAGCATGGCTTGTTCTTTTTGATACTGTTGCGTGGTCTCTTTAATGGTTTTACCTGTTACATTCATAATCATCGCGGTAAGTGATGCCATAATGACAATGGTAAAAACAGCCGTCAACATGGAAAATGCAGCTCTATGTTTTGGAAGATTTTGTTCTGAATGTATCATCGTATTACAGCCTTCTCTTTACAAGTACTAATATTTATAGGTATTTCATTACCTGTTAATGGGTCTTTTTCTCTCTGTCCAATATCTTCTTGAGCACAGAGTTTAAACTGTATAACTCCACCATTTTCTGAGAATTTAAATACAGAGACATTGGTCATCAGTATATTTCGTGTTCCATCATCAATATAGTTTTCACCATTCCAAGGTTGGTAGTTAGAGTAGAGAACCAAATCATAAAGAGGTTCGTTATCTGAACCAGTAATGGTGTTTCCAGCACTATCTTCACGTACCTCAGGGGCGATAGCATAAGCACTCCATGCTAGTTTATAACGTTCAGTAATGATTTTTGATTGATTTAGTCTGCTAAACTTTAGAATCTTATTGCCACTACGTATAACTGGAAAGATACAGTCTGTACTGCTACTAGGGTCTTGGGGAATCAAACCCATACACAGTGGGTTATACTCATTAGAACCTGTGTAGTGGTTATTTCTATGTCCAAAAATAACAGCAGCAGGTTTGTCTACAAGGTTAACTTCTCCATTAGAGAGATTATTAATAATCGTTGTAGCTTGATTTAGTGATGACCCTGGTGTTTCAAACTGTTCTCTATTTGTATTATTTGACTCATAGTTAGCTACACCACTCCAGCTAGGAGTACTATATGCTGCAAAGCTGTCATAGTCATACCCTATCCACTCTATGGTAGTGTACTCTTCTCCTCCATTAGGAACATCTTTTATAGGTAACCAGTCATCGTCATCAGCCCAGTTTGTACCACTGGTTGTCTTAAAGGTGTTATGATTTTTTGAAATGGTACTTCCCTGTATACGGTAGCTAAGACGATTTACAATTTGATTGGCAATCAACTCAGTCTTGGTACTTACGTTATAAACAGCACGTTGAGTGATGTAGTTTTCATATACCTGTGCAATAATTTGTGATGAGATTGAGGCTATAACCCCTAAAATAACCAAGACAAAAATAACCTCTATAAGTGAAAATGCACCATGTTTTTTCATTAGTATTGTCTCCCATCAATAGTATAGGTTCCTAAGTTACATGAAAAAGCATGAAGTGTAATACTCTTGTTAAGTTCAGGGGTGTCTGAATTGCTTGTTAGATTAACTTGAATTCGTTTTACATTGGTGGCTGTAGCACCTAAATCTGAATTAAAAATTCGATTACCTGAATCGACCGTAGTACCAGCTAAAACTGTATTACCATCAGGTCTATCTTCAGCAAAGGTTATACTTGTTGTGATATTAACATCATTATCGACATAGTCACCTACACTAATGGTAGTAGTTTCATCATCACTAAAAAGGGTAATACCAAAACTTTCATTATGATAGTCATCAATATCATCAAAGCTACTTCTGTTATCTTCATTTAAATCTTTTCCAATGCTTGAAGCATTAATCTCCTCTATAAGATTTGAAGTTCTTACTGAACCAATGGCATTTCCAGCATTATCTTTTAGTCCATCCAGATTAAAGGGATCACGCGTAATACTAATAATAGGAGCCACTCCCACAGTATGATTTGCATCTCCTTCATCCCAGTGTTTACTTAACAGTACACCTGTATGAGAAGCTGTAGCAGCTATGGCTTCTTGCTGTAGTGCTACATAACTGCTATTAATAGACTGCTGAATAAGCATAGGTGATGAGAGTAGTACTATGCCTATTACAACCATGGCAAAGATTAACTCTACCATGGCAACACCTCGTTTAAAGTTTTTCTCTATCATCTCAACTACCAGTCCATTTTATTAGAAGATTTGACATTAGACTCTATCTCAGTAATGCCTCCTGTTTGTCCTATACCAGTCATGGTTCCTCTTTGACCTTTAAAGGTATTACGCCAGAAAGGAGTACCATTTAGCTTAGGGTTTTCGTGGTATCTTAACCACTCATCTACAATCACATCAACCCGTGTGGTGATTTGTGTTGCTGTACCACTGTAGTGTGTCTCAATACTCTCTATTCTTCCACCTCGACCATCATCATTAAAGTTTGGTAAAGAGGCTATATTTGGTGTAACCGTTGCATCTTTTAATATAAACCCTCGTACTTTACCATCGGTATCACTGTCATGCTTTATGGCTGTATACCACCCTAGTTGTGTAATGGCACTGTTAAGCCCCACATCAGCCGTTAGTATTTCAGAACACCATGTACGGTTAGCATCACAGAAAATTGAAACCGTAAGAGGTGTTTGGTAAGAACTCTCTAGTGTTGCAGGGTAGTTCTCTGAGTCAGATGATACTTTTGCAAAGTAGAATGTTTTAACCTTTCTATCACTGTTAAATATCCCTGTCTCTTCATCTTTAAATGGTACTCTTAGTTCACCGTTAGCATTGGCTGTAGATGGAACAGAAGTTGCGTTGAACTCATTAAAGACCATTTTGATTGGGTTGGTTGTTGAACTCAAGTTTTTAGCAAAGTTATACAAAATATCAACATGACTTTCACCTTTGTCAGGGTCTAAAAAGAGCGATGCTGGAATGGTCACGTTATTATCAAAGTGTGTATCATCTTCAAGATTATTGACATCTACTGAGGCATCGTTATAACGCACTATACGTTGTAAGTTAACAGGTGTTCCATCGGTAGTATTAACATCAACAAAAGTTGGTGCATTATAGACTTGGTCAGTGGTGATATTATAGTCCAGTGTTACTTCAACATCTTTTGCAAAACAACCTGCTGTATAGTTGGTCAATGTGGTTCCTGCAAACCCTTTAGCAATAACATCCGTTCCAATACTTACTCCCATATCTTGTCTAAGAGCCAAGTCACTCATATAGGTGTGATTTTTATCGTTGTTTTCTACATTACTAATAAGCGTATTGTTTAAATCAAACTCATAAGCATAAAACTCTGTTTTTATATTTTTATAGTTTTTATCAACATCTGAACCGATATTACACCCATATCGACCTGAACCATTAGCTGTATTGGTAGTACTGTCTAAGATACATCCAGCAAGATTTGGGTCAACATTTTTATCATAGTAGGTCCAGTTTATATCTTCAATCTTAAAGTCATAGTTTCCTACATTATCATGAGACAGAGTCGCATTTTGAAGCTTTCCATTGTTAAACAGATAGGCTGATTTCGGATTTTCTATCAAATTAGAGTCATTACTATCATGACAACTGCTTGTACCTGTCTTATCAAACTCTAAGGTGATGTTTAGCTCTTGTGGACTAAATGTTCTATAGGTAGTAGCCACAGAGTCATTATCATCTACCGTTGCTATAACATTAAGGTTATATGGATACTCAGCAACCAGTGCCACAGGTTGGGTATCGGTACTATTATTTGTTTTGTAAACTCTATTTTTATACTCACTGGTATCTTCTATTTTAACACGATAAGCTAAGGGTCTAATGGCAAACATATCACTGTAGCCTGAACCCTCATGAGCATTGTTTACTGTTTTACTATTGTTAAAGTCTGCTTTGGTGTCAAACTTTCCATAGACAATAGAGCCGTTACCATCAAGTAGACAAGAGACATGGAACTGTGCATATCTGGTTGCTTGTGGAATGATTAAATCATCATTTTTTAATACTTTTGTACGACTTTTGAGGTTCCCTTTTTCAAAATAGATATAATCTTCATAGAGAATATCGTTACTTTTGGTTGAGTTATGGTCATAGAGAACCACTTTAAGCGTCACATCTTCAATATCATACTCTTGATGTTCTGAACTCTCTTCACTATAGTCAGGTGCATAACTTACTAATGAGTAGTCAAAATCTCTGTTTACCAGTTGTGTATAGAATTGACTCTTCTGTTGTTGTTGATAGTCTGTTGTTGGTGCGGCAATAGTATCGCTATCTTTTCGCTCCACTCTAAACTTAACCACATCATCATTGATAATGGTTCCTACACCTCTATTATCTAAAATCAAGATATTATCAGGGGCATAAAGGTCAACATAGAACTCTTCATGGTTCTCCATGCGTGTATCACCTATGACCTCAGCGACAATATCAAATGTTGTAGTCCCTATAGGAATATCAATATATCTTGCTTGACCATCAAAGTCACCTTCAGTTGGATGGGTATCGATATGTCCAGCTGTATCTATTGGAGCGATAGCATCCACCCCATCGGTAAAGGTCACCCATAGTCCAGAAGCAACGGTTGTTGCTTGACTAAAGGTTAGCGTAAACGTAAACTCTTTTCGTCCACTGTCTCCTTCTGTATCTGTTACATCATTAATAGTAACAGATACAGGCTCAGAAACATTGGCATCAGGACAGCTTGTACCATCGTTGAAGAAGGTTAAATTCTCTGTTGATGAGAGAGCATAGACGGCACCTGTAATAGGGTCTGCTTTATAGAACCCACCCTCATTTGCCATCATAAAGATATCACCATCTCTGTCAGCAAAAACAAGACTGATGTATGAGGTCATATCACTATGGCTCTCTCCTATGGTCTCTATCTCTCCTGTAGAGATATTGATTTTTGCTACTTTATCATTGTTATAATCACTATCTCCATCGCCATCGCCAACTAGCATGGTGTAGAAGTAACTACCTGTGTTATCAATTGCCATATCCCAAAATCTTACACTCTCTGATAGATTAATGGTTGAAACCACTTGCATAAGGTCGATGTTGATTTTATACATACTATTACTTGCCCCACCATTACCGTGAACATAGTAGTACCCATCTCTATCAAACTCACCAGCATAAAGCTGTGCTGGGTCAAGTCCAGCGACAATACCTAAGTTTTTCACCACTGAGTTTTTATCTATTCTCAGTAGGTTATTACCATCAAGTGCGTACATAAAGTTATCTTTTATATTGTACCCCAGTGCATTGTACCCTGTGTTTTTATCTCCGTTATCATACCCCTCACCAATGGCTTGGAAATCATAAGGGGTATTGTCTCTAGAAATACTGTGTAACCATGTTTTACCATCAGAACTACCTGTTCCTTGTTTACTTTGATTTGAGAGATATAGCGTTTCATCACAAGTGAATGGGTCTTGATCTTCTTCACAGCTTACAGGAGTTCTTGAGCTTCCATCCCAGTTTAGACCAGCAAACTCGTTATTATAGAGACTACTAATGTCTGTGCTTGAGATAACACCTGTAAATATTTTAACTTCATCAATAAAACCATAAGCAGAGTTCTCTCTACCTTTTGATTCACCACTATTGATATAGTCACCTATATGTATGTCACTAAGTTGTCCAAAATTGGTTTGAGTAATGTTGTTTGCTGTTATGGTCAGATTTTGCTCACTTCCATTAATATAGAGTCTATTGCTGTTTGTCAAATCCCATGTTATCGCAATATGAACCCACTCATTTTGTACAAATGAGAGTGGTTTAGTGTTGGCTTTAAAGTCATTATCGTTACTATCTTCAAAGGCATAATAGAGTTTACCATCACTCTTTAGTGCAAGGTAGAAGAACTTATCATTGCTGGTAGTAGCATCAATAAGTGTTCTACCAACTCCCCCAATCCAGTTATCTTCACTCTTAAACCAGAATGAGATGGCTCCTTTACCTCCGATATCACTGTCCATATCAATATCTGTCCAGACAACACTGTGGCTACTTGGAGCAGTCTCGTTAGGGAACTCACCCGCTCGTTCTATTTTTCCATTTTGAATGTTTTGAAGACCTATATCTTCTGTTGCAGAGTACCCTTTACCTGTGGCATGGTATCCATTACCACTACTATCTTTTATCTCACCTGGTGTTCCGTCCCATTTACACTCATCGAAACGATACTCAGCATAAAGTTTTTTAGAAGTAAGAGTCGCATTAGGACATCTTGCACCATCTCCTTTGTCTGTTAATGAGCTAATATCAGAGAAGAACTCAGGATCTTGTGGACTACTTGGGTTTGCAAGATTGATTCTAAATACATGACCATCATCTCCATAGAAGTAGAAGTTCCCCTCTTTGTCAAAGACATTAGAGTGGAAGTCTAGCTCTTTAACCGTTACACCATCAATCTGTCGTACTCCATCTACTTTTGGCCAGAGTCTATCAATGCCTAAAACCGTTTTGGTTACACCTGTACTAGGGTCAACTTCCATTAATGCATAAGCTGTCTCACTAATGGTATAAAGCTTTCCATTAATTGGGTGGAATGCCCAGTCGCCAAAGTTTGCACTATTATCACCTGCATTATAGCTAGGGAGTAACATCTCACCAATGAGTTTAGGTGGTGTCTGTTGAGTGTCAACTTTAAAGGCACGTCCATCTTTGGTCTCTTCTGAAGACATATTGTTTCCGAAGAGATAGAGTATACCGTTTTTGTCAACATCTCCACTATAGTATGGAATCTTAGGTAGTCCAGTTACATCATATGAGATAACTTTATTGTTTTTATCGATTTTAACCACTTTGTTTGTACCGTTGTCATAACCCCAAATATAGTTATCAACCGTATTGTATCCTGCAGCGTTAATGGAGTCAGGGTGGAAGTCATTGGCTCTAAGTGCTGAGCTACCTGTTGTTAAGTCTAACTCATAGAAATCGGTTGGGTCTGTATTACTAGCTGAGGTAAAGATAAAGGCTTCCGTTGGACAGCTAAAGGCATCGGGGTCTTCGTTACAACCACAGCTTCTAGCTGTTCCATCGATGTTATTGTTAGCCATAACATTGTCATAGAGTTCTTGAACTTGAGTATCGTCCATCTGTCCTTTAAACATATAAAACTCATCAAAGTACCCTGACATTGCAGGCATCGCAATATCACTTGGAATGCCATCAATGCCACCTG
>JAHZJZ010000370.1 GCA_022600655.1 Campylobacterota bacterium
AAATTATTAATAGTATTATAAATGTCATAGAGTTTGGAAATCAAGAGATTGATGAGTCAATATATTTAATGGAGAAAAATAAAGAATTCAGTGACCTAGAAGACACCATCCAGTTTGTGATGGCACGAAAAGAACGCTGTGACTACATCGTTACCAATGATAAAGGCTTTTATAGTCATGAAGTTCCTCTACTTAGTAGTGCTGAGGCGTTAGAGATATTAAAGGGTTAATTAATCTTCTAAGTTGAGTGGGATTGTTTTTGATGGGTTAAAAAATGAGAGTTCTTACGGAATCGGAGGCTTCAGCCCAATGCCAATGAATTAAGCTTTTTTTGAACCAAATAGTTCGGGTGTGAACACGCCGATTCCGAGTATGCAGATTGCACATAAGGAACCGATGGCTTCAGCCTCGCTAATTAATAGTGCCATTAGCACTACTATGACACAAACTCTCGCTTATCGAAAAAGTTAGACAGTGTCTCACAAATTCAAACTGAGTTGGTCTCACTATATATTTTTGATACGCATTTATAGTATATAGGAGTGAAATTTTTATAAGTTGGAGGCGATTCAAGGTGCATTGTCTATTTCAAAAAGTGTAAAAGTTTTTACAGATCATGAAAACTTGTAAAGAAAATCATATTTTTTTTACAGGTTTAAAAACTATGTTAAAAAAACTCAATATTTTTAACATATCAAAAAAATATGGGTAAAATAGACAAAAAATTACTCATATTAATAAGCAACAACAAAAAGAGAGCCATGAAAAACCTATTTAGACAATACCTACCCTACCTTATGGGCTATAAACGCCAATTTTTCTTTGCCATTTTAGGAATGATAGCTGTGGCTGTAGGAACAGCTGGTACAGCAGAGATTATTAAACCTGTGCTTGATGATGTTTTTATAAACAAAGATGAGCGTATGTTAGCGATTGTTCCATTTTTTCTGATTGCTGTTTTTGCTCTAAAAGGGGTTGGGCAGTATATTCAGACCTATTATATGTCTTATATTGGACTAGATGTGGTTAAGACACTACGTAATAACTTAGTTAAACACCTTACCCACCAAGATATGCAATTTTTTCAAACCATGCACTCTGGGGAGATTCTGTCACGAACAACGAATGATATCGCGCGTATTCAAACTGTAGTTACCTCGCTCATTCCTAATCTTATTCGTGAGAGTTTGACCATTGTTGCGTTAACAGCCTATGTCATTTATAGTAGTCCTAAATTAGCATTTTATTTTCTTATTATTATGCCATTGGCAATTTTACCTCTTAGTAGACTGGCTAAAAAGATGAAAAAATACTCTAAACTCTCTCAAGAGAGTACAGCTAGTATGACAGCACGTCTAGGAGAGATACTTTCCAATATTGAAGTGATAAAATCCAACTCTACACAAAATATAGAGAGTCAAAAGTTTTCTATAGAGAACCAAAATGTCTTTCATTATCTGGTGAAGCAGGTTAAAATCAATGCATTAACTAGTCCTATAATGGAGATACTAGGCTCTGTAGCCATTGGGCTGGTTGTCTATGTGGGTGGTACAGAGGTCATTGAGGGGAGAATGACAGTCGGAGCTTTCTTTGCCTTTTCAGCTGCTCTCTTTATGCTCTATACTCCAATCAAACGTGTCTCTAGTATTTATAATCAAGCTCAAGATGCAATTGTAGCAAATGAAAGAATGTTTGAACTGCTTAGTCTGCAGCCTAAAATCACTTCAGGTTCTATAGAACTCAAAGAGCCTATTACGAAACTCTCTTTTGAAAATATCTCTTTAGCTTATGGTGAAAAAAGTGCTTTAAACAGGGTATCTATTACAATGCAAAAAGGTAAAAGCATCGCTCTTGTGGGAGATAGTGGTGCAGGTAAAAGCTCATTTGTAAACCTTTTGGTACGTTTTTATGACCCAAGTGAGGGAAAAATCTTGGTCAATAGTGAAGACTACACCAACCTAACCCTTAGCTCACTACATAAAAAAATCGCCTATGTGACCCAACGTATCTATATTTTTAACGATACCATTGCTCAAAATGTAGCTTATGGGGAAGAACTCGATGAAAAACGTGTTATAGAAGCTCTAAAAAAAGCCCATGCGTTAGAGTTTGTAGAGAATTTAGAAAGTGGAGTTGAAACCGTTTTAACAGAGAGTGGAAACAACCTCTCTGGTGGGCAACGACAACGTATCGCACTGGCACGTGCATTATATAAAGAGCCAGACGTACTCATTTTAGATGAAGCCACTTCAGCCCTTGATAATAAGAGTGAAGTACTGATTCAAAAAGCACTAGAGGCGTTAAAAGAGGAGATGATTACCATTACGGTAGCTCATAGACTAAGTACCATAGAGAACTCCGATACTATTTTGGTGTTTAAACAAGGTGAAATTGTCTGCCAAGATACCCATCAGAGCTTATTAGAAAACTGTGAAGAGTATCAGAAATTAGCGAAAGTTTTAGCGTAGCGTGGGCATTCCTGCCCACGAAAGATATATCATGGTAGTTCATCGTGGGCAGGAATGCACCACGCTACCAACACACCTTCTTATCTGAGATGACTCCTACTCTACTGGCTCCATAAATATCTTGTAAATCATAAATTTC
>JAHZJZ010000371.1 GCA_022600655.1 Campylobacterota bacterium
AAAATTTATATATAAGGGAATAAATGATGAGAAATCCAACAGCATTAGAAGAGTTAAGTACAAAAATATCATTGGTTGTAGAGAAATACAATAGAATAAATAATGAAAATGTTGCTTTAAAAGAGGAGTTAGAACTTACAAAAAAAGAGTTAAATGAAAAAAATAATGAACTATTAAAACTTCGTGAAGATAGTGACTTATTAGATATGGAGATAGAGGATATCAACGAAAAAATCAGTAAGCTTCTGGCTTGACATAACTAAAATTTCATGTTATACTGTATATTCCTCAGTGAATATACATTGTATTTATTGAATATTTGGGGGTGACTTGGTTTCGACTGGAGTAGTCGGGGCTATGTGCATGTCGGACTGAGCAGCTCCGTTATACGGCTCAAACGCGAATAAACGCAAACAATACAGATTACCGTCCAGCTTACGCAGTAGCGTAAGTTTTAACCCCGACCCTGTCGGAGGACTGCCTCGCTGATGAGTTCCATCTTAGTCAGACTTTGAGGTATCACATCTGATGGATATGCTCTCTAAAAGCTATGTTAGAGAGTGAGAATCCTAGCTGGTCTTGTATAGCTTGGGGTGTTGAGCGAAACAAGATGAGACCAATCAATACCGTCTAAACATGTAGAGTCATGGTTCTATCTATTTTAGGACACGGGTTCAATTCCCGTCGCCTCCACCAACTAAAGCCCTAAATCTAGGTATTTAAACTTGTACTTACAGTTATTTTGTCAGTAAACAAATTCAAATCTCTATTAACTTTTAAGTGTTCACCTTTTATAAACTTAGCATAGTTTTGTATTATCATTTTTGTGCTAGTATGTCCTACTATTTGAGCTATCTGCATGATACTTAAATCACTATGTTTTAACATATGAACTATAAAAGTATGTCGTGTTGTATAGATTTTTCTATAGTTAATATTACAATCTTTCAGTAGTTTTATCCACTCTCTTTTATGATGACCAGCTAGAGACTTATAAAGTGAACCATCGTTCTTAGGAAACAGAAAAAGTGATTTGTAATTGATATCTTTTAAATAAGGTATCAAGTTGTCAAATATAGGTACTTCTCTAATACTTTTTAAAGTTTTAGGGGTTGATAACTCACCCTCTGATAATGCTCTTTTTATCTCTATAATTTTAGTTTTTAAATTTATATCAGAGTGCATAAGTGCCAATACCTCACCCGTTCTTGCACCTGTATAAAAAGAGATAGCTAAAAAAAGTTTTAGAAAACCATTTGATTTAGAAAGTAGTAATCTTACTTCTAACTCTGTAAATGGCTCAATCTCTTCAACCTCATGGGTAGAAAGTTTTATATTAGTAGCTACATTATGAGTTATTATCTCTTCATCTATAGCCACATCAATAACACCCCTCAAAACAGAAAGATAATTTCTAATTGTTTTAGGTGTGTTTCCTTTTTTGTCCTGTTCCTGGACCCATAATTTTACATCATGCTTTCTGATAGTATCTATTCTCTTATTACCAAAATATTCATTTATAGATTTAACTTTAGAAGTAATACTTTTAATTGTCTTATGATACTTTTTATCTTCTAAATAAAATTTAGAATACTCATTAAAAAGTTTAGGTTTTTTATTATCAAAATCACTGTTAAATAATTTAACCTTTAACACTGGTATAACTTCATCTTCAATCAGTTTTCTATTTTGCTTAGTATCAGATAAACGAGTACTTTTCTGAACTTGTTTACCGTTTACTTTGTATTGAATATATAAAATTTTACCTCTTTTAAATACTCCTACCATTTTGTTATTTTCCTTTCCAGTAAATAACAGGCACTACAATGATACTAAGTCAAGCACAGACTTAGCCTTATCAGAGATATTTTTATTTTCAACCCATGCCACCATCTCTGAAACTTTCCAATTCGTTCTCTTCTCTTTTGGGAAGTAGTGAACATTTTTGAAAAATATCACTTCTTTATTTTTTAGAAGAAAATCACCACTATAACCTATATGTTTAGCCATGTCATTTGTTTTTAGGTATTGGGGAATAATCATAGTTAAATCCTTTTTGTAACACTAGTTTTAAAAAATAGTTGTCTGCTGCTTAATTTATTGGTTTGGCTGCCAAAGATATATGAGTTACAAAAGGTATCAAAACTACTAAATGTTACAATCATGATTCACCTCTTTATTTTTTTTTGGCATATGATTAACAACAGAGAATAAATCAGATTTAATTGATTTAACATACTCATGATTTGTAAAATCTATACTATCAATGGTTTTAACAAGTGCATTTAAATACTTAGTATAGTTCTTACAGTTATCATTGCAATACTCTCTATGTCTACCGTTTATCTTCTGTTTAAAAGTAGAACCACAAACTTTAGACTTAATGAAAAATTCGGGGGTCTGAATTATCATTTTTTCTTATAATTCAAAAGATAATCATCGACCATTTTCAACTTCAAACTTTTAGTAAATCCATTGTGAATTTTTAGCAATTTTTTCATAGGAGAAAAGACCCCA
>JAHZJZ010000372.1 GCA_022600655.1 Campylobacterota bacterium
AATTTATAGCATGTAAGTTGACGACTGTTAATGTCTCACCATTTTCAAGAGGGTGAGAGGTGATGAGTAGGCTCTTTTTGGTTGTCATGTGTAGTTCACGGTGTATGGTTTTCAGAGAGAGCTTTTTGTGAAAACTGCTTTGTGAAGCTGTTAAGACCCCAAAAGCATTTCGCCATGTTTTGATATTGGTGGCTGTCTCATAAGCGTGGTGAGCAAACTGTTGGTGTGTTGAAGCGTTGAGTACAGCCTCTTGAAACAAGATGAGGTTGGGGTTATATTGCTGTTGCAGTTGATGAAATGTTTGATTAAACTTTTTTTGTCCCATCTCTTTATGAACATTCCAGCAGAGTAGAGAGAAACTGTTTGGTAATGAAGTGTGATGAGTATGGGTTGGCATAGTTTCTCTTTATATTTGAGGAGCGATAATTCGTCCAAAGTTTTCTAATGTTTTACGAATTTTTCCAGCAGGTTGTATTCCTATACTAGACTCTTTTAAAAGTTGTAGCATCCACTTTTCAACTTTATTTATCATACCCTCTGAGTAACCAATACTAACGATTTCATAATTAAGAAAAAAGCTTCGATTATCAAAATTTAGGGTTCCTACAATGGCACTGCTGTTGTCAATAAGAAAGGCTTTAGCATGGAGCATTTTTTTATGATAGAGTGCTACCTCTCCACCCCACTCATGCATCTCATGCAAGTAGCTACTACGGGCGATATCTAATAGAATATTATCAGATAGTTTTGGTGTGATAAGTTTGACATCCACACCTTTACCATAAGCAATTCTTAGAGCCTCCATTATCGAACTGTTGGGAATAAAGTAAGGACTGACAATCCAGATACGCTCTTTGGCTCCATAAATAGCATCCATAATCGCGTCATAAATTGCATCGGAGCTAATATCGGGTCCTGAGGGAACCACCTGTATATGCTCTTCTCCAAAAGCTTGAGGTGTATTGTATGATAATGATAATGATATTTTCTCTTTATCACTTGCTGTAAAGTTCCAGTCTGATATAAAAACATCACGGTAGTAAGTAGTAGCTGGACCTTGAATAGAAAAGAGTAGGTCATCCCATCTGTAGGATGCATTTTCATTGGGACTTAAATAGGTTTGACTTAGATTGGTTCCACCACTAAAAACTTTTTGATTATCAAAGAGATAGATTTTTCGATGGAGTCTTAGGTTAAAGTGTGTGTTGAGTCCAAGAGGTTTTAGGGGCATAAAAAACTCTATTTTTACTCCAGCATCATAGAGAGGCTGCAGAGGTTTTGACCAAAAGTAGAGTTTAAGTGAACCATAGGCATCGATTAATACTCTAACATCTACACCCTCTTTTGATTTTTGAGCTAAAGCCATAATAAGGGACTGGGTTACTTTGTCATTATCAAAAATATAGGTTGCCAAGTAGATAGACTCTTTGGCGTTTTTGATGGATTTCATGAGTTGATGATAGGCTTCACTCCCATTGTCAATGAGTTCAAACTGATTACCTTCAGTCGCTTTAGGTATTCCATGATAATAGAGTACTCTCTCTAGTGGATTAAGGTTAGAGATATTTTCTTTTTTTGTATTAGAAAAGTTAGTTTTAAATGGTGTCGTTGCAATTTTACGTCGTCCTATAAAAAGGTAGAGTAGAATACCTAAATAGGGTAAAGCAATAAGCACAACAAACCATGAGAGCATAACCGTAGGATCTCTTCGACGATTAGTCATATCTAGAAGTATAAGCAGTAGGAGTAAATACCAAAATATATAGAAAAGTGGATAACTGTTAAGGCTTATTATAAAATCTGTCATGTTTTATTATACCATGAGTTAATGAGGTTGGTAGACTTTTATCGACAGCTAATATAAATTAAAAGCATGTATAATTTACTACTATAAAACAGTAAAGGCAAGGAACTGTGCAACTTTTAAAATTTCTTCTTGGTATCATCTTAGTACAACTCATAACCGTTGTCTTGGTTATGCTCTCTCCAAGTGAATTGGATAGTACAGGAGTGATTCGTTTGTCTATACCTCTCTTTTTTATTGCCCTTATGGTTGCTTTTTGGTTTGCTTCTCTCTCTGCTCATCATCGTAAAGATGAGGTCGAAAAGGTTAAAAGTTCATTTGCACAAGAGCGTGAAAAGCTTAAAGTCAATGCCGAACGAGCAAAAACACGTGTAGTGAAACAGGCACAAAAAGATATTGCCAAAGAGGCAAAAGTAACTCATGCCAAAGCCAATTTTAAAGTGGGTGCAGCATTTGCTGGGGTGTTGGGTGTGGGAGCTCTATTTGTATTTGCACAGATGATGACAGCAGGACTCTTGACCATAGCTGCGGCGGGTGGGGCTATGGGTGGCTACTATTGGCGAGGAAAAAGAGTAACCAATAGTAATCAATTGTTGGAAAACAGTAGTAAAAATATTAAAGTAATTGAGTCTAAATAGTCCTACTGTAAAAAGCTAGGATTATTTTTATATATCTGAATATAGCTATTTTTAGCTTCATCTAAAGCCAATTGTAAAACTTTAGTTGGTTGTAATGTATTGTTGTCTTGTTGCTTATCCCAAATAATGGCTCTTTTACCGACACTTATATCTAAAACGGTTTGTAACTGTTTACCATCATAGGTAAGCTCTATGTTATCATTAAGTTTTGTGGAAGTAGAGCTTTCAAATGTTTTGTTAAGAAATCTGTTCTTTTCTGCATCAAAATGTAAAATACCATAGTACCCTGTTGGTGAGTGAGACCTAAGTTGAGTGATATAGTAGTATCCGAAGTCATCATCATCAAGCCTCTCTATAACCAGTGTGGCATTGTTTACTTGAATATTCCTCTCTACACCTTCATTTAACGTATAGATACCTTCAATATTTGGAACGGTATAGTTTTGGGTTATATATGTTTGTGTTATAGAATCAGTTGTCTCAACAACTGGAGTGACCTCTTTGATACTTGGCTCTTGATAGTTCTGATTTTTTTGCAGGGCTTTTGGTATGATAATATCACTATCATCTATATTCTCACTATAAGAGATTGCTGTTTCATTTATGACCGTCTCCTCTGTATGGTTTCCCTCTAAAGAGACCTCTTCGTAAGTATCTGCAGGTTGAATAATATCTGTCCTTAGAACATTGGGAATGATAACATCATCATCATATTCACTAGGCGTAGCACCCACAGCTGAAATGGTTAATATTAAAAGAGTGAGAAAAATAGCGTTCATTAATCTTCCTAAAGTTATTTGGTATGTGAATTTTAACGAAAAAAAAATAATGAAATATTAATGAAACATTTTTTATAGTTTAACGATAGTAATTCCAAGATTCCCTTTTTGTCCATGAAATGATTGGAGCTTAGGATAGCTTTTTAAGTAGTCGATAATAACCTTTTTAAGAACACCTGTTCCTGTTCCATGTATTATCTCCACTTCTGAGAAACCATTAACCAATGCATCTGATAAAAATCTATCTAACTTCTCTATCGCTTCATTAGCAAAACAGCCTAAAAGCTTGATTGATATAGAGCCTCGTCCTGATTTTTCTACATGAACTGAAGTCTTTGGTTTGGTTTTGATTTTTGGCAAAGCACCAATACGTTTAAGCCCAGAGAGAGGAACACGCATTTTAAGCCCATCGACCTCTATGGTTGCCTCTTTCCCACGTATAGAGAGTAAGTCACCCTTAGAACTTCGATATTTAACACGGTCACCCACTTTAAGTTCTACCTTATCTGGTTGTTGTGCCTCTTTGGCTTGTTTAGAACGCTCTTTATGTTTATGGGCTTCATTAAGTAGTCGTCGTCCTTCGGTAGACTCTTTGACTTTCATTGCTTCTTGAGCTCGTTTGGTGGCAGCATTGTATCGATTCTCTAAAGTAGCAATCGCTTTTCGGTGCTGTTCATTAAGTCGCTCTTCGATGTTTTCTAAATCCTCTTTTTTACGCTCAACAGCTTTGAGTTCTTTGTCAATCTTAGCAATTTTTAGACGCATTTCACGTTCAAGGGTGGTAGATTTCTCTATCAGCTCATTGAGGTTCTCTTTGTCTTCACCATAGACCTCTTTGGCTTTAACTACAATACGTTCAGGAACCCCATAGCGTTGTGCTGTCTCAAAAGCGTAACTTTTACCAATGCTTCCTTGTAAAAAAGTATAGGTGGGTTGTCGTTTGGCTTCATCATACAGGGCTGCAATCAGCTCCACATCATCATCGGCACTCATCAGTGAAGCCAAGCGTTTATGGTGGGTGGTAACAATAAAGGTAATCCCTTTTTTTCGTAACTCATCAAGCATCACTCGAAACAGAGAGGCAGCCTCATCTGAATCCGTTCCCAACTCTATCTCATCCACGCCCACGATGGCATTCTCTTTCTCAAACAGTTTCGCAAACTCCACCATACGCCCTGCAAAAGTAGAGATGTCATTTTTAACCGATTGTGGGTCGTCAATCACGGCTTCAATGGATTTAAAATGACCCACTTCTGTTTTCTCTTCATTACATCTAAACGGCAGAAGATTTTTTGACATATAGACAGCAGAGAGCAGAGACTTTAACAACATGGTCTTACCACCAGCATTGACCCCTGTCACGAGCATTACGGATTTATCAAGGTTAATGTTCACAGGTTTGGGGTTCTCCATGGCAGGGTGACAAAACTCACTCAGTTTCACCACTTTGCGTTTAGAGGGTAAGATAAACTGATAGTCATACGCTTTAGCAAACATCACACGGGCTTGATAGTGGTCAAACCTATCATACTCACGGTTGATAAATCGCATAAACAAGTGCCACTTGGTAAAGATGGCTGAAAAGGTCTGGCAGTATCGGTAAATCACCTCCTCTTTACGCGAAAGTAGAGCCGACTCTTTCTCTTTAAGATGTGAGATAGATTGAGGTAAAATATAGAAAAAACCACCTGAACTACGACCTACCACTGAGGCTTTTACCACCTTATTAAACCCACCACGCACCAATAGTGTCTCTTCTCCATTCAAAAAATGCACTTGGGTATCAACCAGATAATCTTTAAGCGTAGAGGAGTGAGCCATTCTGTAGAGTTTGTCTTTGAGTTCTGATTTATTCATCTTCAAAGCCTTCTCTATGTCATAGAGTTCAGGTTCCCTCTCGGGGTTAATATTTCCCTCATCGGTAAAATAGAGCAGAATATCGTTCACTTCATCAGGCACATCAATTTCACGAATCCACTTGCCTACAGGTTCAGGTAGAGTGAGTGCTTTGAGTGAATTAAAATAGGCTATCATGGTCGCAAAAGCATAAATCTCTTGTAGTCTTAGTACCCCTTTCTTTTTAATCTTGTTAAGTTCAATGTCAAGGTTAGGAACCTCTTTTATAGGAGGAAACTCCACTTTAGAGAGGGCTTCAATATATCGAAAGTGCTGATTAATATCCCCCATCATATCAATGCTTTTATCACGGGCGTAAAAGTTGCTAAAGTTTCTTATAAAGGTATCTAGGTCTAGTTTTTGGGTTAGGGTTTTCATTGGATGAATTATATCATAGATTTTTTTGTTTTTTCGTTCCCCATTTGCACCCTCCAATGAAGACTTTTACGATAAAATCAAAACAATAATAAAAAGGTTATCCATGGCAGAAAAATTCAAAGTTAAAGAAGAGGGGAAACTTTTAGATTTTCTTTTTTCTAATCTTACAGGTTGGTCTAAAAAGACCATCAAGCAACGCTTAAAAAGTGCAACGGTTGCTGTGAATGGTCAAGTTACTACCAAACATGATTTCCGTTTAAATGTTGATGATGTGGTAGAGGTTGGGGTGGTGCAGAAATCTTCGGTTCAAACTGTAAAAACATTAGAGATTATTTACCAAGACAAAGATTTAATTGCTGTTAATAAACCAGCAGGTCTTTTGTCGGTTGGGACAACCACCGAAACCAAACAGCACGCGTTGGCACTGCTAAGAAATCAGCTCTCTCGTGGTAAAAATTCTGTTAAACTATGGCCTGTGCATCGATTGGATAGAGAGACTTCAGGTGTTTTACTCTTTGCCACCTCGAAAGAGATGAGAGAGAAGGTTATGAGCAAGTGGAATGAGTCAGAAAAGGTCTATTTAGCCATTGTTCAAGGCCTGCCCAAAGAGCAACAAGGCACCATTGATCAACCTTTGCGACTGGACGAGAAAGAGTACCGTATGCATGTAGGTGAACACCCCCATGCCAAACGTGCCATTAGCCATTATGTGGTGAAACAGACAGCAACCCATAGAGCCTTACTCGAAGTTAAAATTGAGACAGGACGACAACACCAAATACGGGCACACATGGCTTGGTTGGGTCATAGCATTATTGGTGATGAACGTTATGGAAAAAAGGTGAAACCATGGGCTTACACGCAAGTAAATTGACCATTATTCACCCTGTAGAGCAAAAGCGTTTAAGCTTTGAAACAGAGGCTCCTAGAAATTTTTATGCCCTTTTGAATTATAATATGAATCATTAAAGTTATTTTAACTATTACAAAAAGTAATTACTAAATCTAAAACATATAAAATATTTATCATTAAGTTATATTTATATGATGATACATTATTATATAGGGTATTAAATTTTAAATTAGGAGTGAGCAATGAAAAAAATTTTACTGATGGCAGTGATGGCAAGTAGTATGTTATTAGCAGAGGGTAACGTAACAGCAGAGAGTAATGCAACAAGCACAGCACAGACCATGCAACATTTAGAGGCTTCAATGCAGATGATTCAAAAAGGTTTTCTCTATAATAGTGAGGGAATGGTTGATGAAGGTGTTAAGCAGTTCAAAGTTGGATTAGGAAATATGGATGCTTTTGTAGTTAAAGTTGATGATAAAGATAAGGGAAAAAGTTTTGATCCTCAGTCTTATGCATTGACAGAGTCAAAGGCATTAATGGGAATGGCTAATGATATCTTAAAGAGTTTTAAATCAGGAGAGAAAGATAAAGCGAGTGAATCGTATACAAAAACACTTAACCGTTGTCTGGCTTGTCATAAAATCATTAGATGAAAATCAAACCATAGA
>JAHZJZ010000373.1 GCA_022600655.1 Campylobacterota bacterium
AAATTATTTTAGTATATGGGTTCTATGTTATATCGTAACCTATAGTAGCGTTTATAAATCTTCTCATTTTAAATTATTAAAACTCACTATTTTCATCAGTTTTAATCTATAATTATTTGATATTATTATAATAATTAACAAGAAAAGGATATAAAATGAGATTTGAAAAAGTTTATAAACTCTTGGCTACACTGTTTATTACTACCAGTATGGCACAAGCAACAGTGACAGCTGAGTTTCAGGGTATCAAAGGAAATGCCAATGAGGCTTCAAAAGCATTTGCTAAAAAGATTGATACAGTAGGGTTTGATACGGTTGCAAGTAATGATAATATTCAAGTTCATTATTATAACCGTTATAAAGAGAAGAATATTGAACTTTTAAGCTTTTTTACTATGATAAATAAAGAGAAAATCAGACCACTTCTTCTTAAAAACCCTGATTTTGGTGCCTATGCTCCTTTTAATATGCTCTACTTTAAACCATTAGACGAAGATACTACTTGGTATGGGCATCTTGATGCTGATCTTATGTTGGATATCATCGGAGAGAAAGATGAAGCAACACGAAAAGAGTTTAAAGAGATGATAGCTCCTTTAGATGCGTTAGCCAAAAAAGAGTTGGCTCCAACAACATCTAAAAAACTTGAATTTGATGGTAAGATTCCTGATCAACCACTGCTTAAAATGGTGAAGAAGTTTGAAGGTGTTGATGATCTTGAATCATTTGTTGAGGAGTTTGTATCTCAACATGATATCGCTTTTACACAACATAAGTTTATTATTGCTGGATTTATAGATTTGAAGTTTGAGTATGAAGATATGGAGTTAGAGTTTGATAAGTATGATGCATATTGGGTATCATCACTTTGTCACTTCCAGTTCTCAAACTCGGTATTTAACCATGGTGAACCTCAAGCTGGTGTTTATGCTCCATGTTCAGTCTATTTCTACATTCCAAAAGGTAAAAATGAGATTCATATGGGGTATGCAACGGTTGAAAACTGGACGAATACCACAGGTATTACCGATCCTAAAATGCTAGACTACATGAAAAGAATTGCTGACGAAGTGATTGAAGTGTTTCAAGAGTTAGGTTTTGCATTAGAAGAGGGAACAGGTGGTGAGTCTGCTAAAGCCTCAACAACCAAAAGAGATATGGCTACAGAGATTGATGAACTTAAAGCAATAGTATCTAAATTAACGGCTGAAGTTGAAGCGTTAAAAAAAAAAGAGCCAGTAGAGAGTAAAGCCGTAGTTCCTGTATCAAAAGCTACAGTACCTGCTACCACAGAAGCTAAAGCAGCAGTTAAAGCTGTTGAGCTTCGTAAAAAAGAGTTTACAACAGCTAAAATGGTGATTGGTGATATCGCACCTAAAGATTTAACAGCCTACTATGCAGCCAACCCTCAAACTTTAGAGGGGTTATCAACAAAATTGAAAGCTAATGGCTTTGAAATTCTATCAACCTACTCTCCTATTAAAGATAAAACCGTTGTTACTGTGACGAACAGTGAGTTAAAAGCTTCTAATACTTATGTATCTGTATTAAATATTCTAATTAATGGTGAAGATGAAATACGTGTTCAAAATCCCTCTTATTTAGGAGCTGCCTATTTACAAGATAATTTTAAATATGGTCAATTTAAAGTAACACTTACTTCTCTACAAACTGTTTTAGGTGATATGCATGTGGTTCAAGATACAACACCATTTTCTGACTTAGCTGATTATAACTTTATGTTTGGTATGCCTCACTTTGGTGATAGTATAGAGATTGCAGAGGGTGATAATTTGGCTCAGAAGCTTAGTGGAGACAAGGCAGATAAGTATTTTGCTTATAGTATTAAACTTCCAAATGGTTCAACGCTTGTGGGTCATAAACTCAACAAAAGAACTAATAAATTCTTAGCAAAAATTGCCTCTGAGCATAATGCAGGGCTTTTACCATATCAGACATTGATTAAAGATGGAAAAGCTGTTATGCTTGACCCTAAGTACTATTTGGCACTCTCTTTACCACAGTTAACAATGACGGAGTTTATGAAGATTGCAACAACACCTGATCAAATAGAAAAAGATTTAAAAAGAGCTTACCAATAGATATCTTGCAAAACTAGGAACCGATGGCTTTAGCCTCGTTATGTTCGGGACTAAAGTCTCCGATTCCAAATGAGTTTTGCAAGAAGTCTAATTTAGTTAAGTGTGACTTTAGCGTACATACCAGGAAAGATGTTTTTATCTTTCCTGTCAAAAGAGATACGCATCTTAATCTTATGGGTCATTGGATTCGCGTCTGGTATGACGGCTTTAATGGTTCCAATGGTTTTGTACTTAATAGAAGGTATTTCAATAGCTAGTCTTTTACCCTCATGAACACGAGAAATAATACTTTCTGAAACAGAAACATCAATCTCTAAACTCTCTGTATCGACAAGCATAATGGTTAACATCCCTGGCATTACCATGTCACCAACTTTAATGTTTTTTTGAACGACTACACCATCAGAGGGTGCTTTCATCTTTAGATAGTTAAAAATAGTTGCCATCTGCTTAGCTTTAATAGAAGCTTGTTCTACCATAACCTGAGCTGACTCTAACATAGCTGTAAAGTTTTCAGCTTGAGATTCCAAATCATCAAAGTCGGTCATAGGAAATTTTTTGTTACTTTTTAATTTCTCTTTTCTTTTATTGATGTTTTCCAGTCTTTTTCGCCAAAACTCTACAACAATCTTAGATTGTTCAAGCATCAAGTCTGCCTGTGATTTCATAATGTCAAATTCAGCTGACTCCATCTCATAGAGGTCATCTTCACGTTTAACCTTATCACCAAGCTTGACAAATACCTCTTTCACATAGCCCATATATCGGCTTCCAATCATCTTTTGACCATCCGATACCACCGTACCTGTCAAAGTAATCTCTTCTGCCTTTAGAGAGGCTATGAGTAAAAAAGTTACAATTAATAGTTTTTTCATCTTATCCTAACAACCTGTTACCATTTTCGTAAACGAACATGACATTTTAGGCACTGTTCGGTTATATTACCATAAGCTTGGAGTGCTTGAACAGCATCACCACTCTCAAAACGCTCTTCTATATCTTTTGCTCTTCGTATAATCTTTTTTCGTATTTTATTGGTCATCTTTAAATCATTGTTTAGCCACTGCTCATAGATATCTTTATTATTAACCTCAGCATCTATAGGTCGCACCTTCTCAATCGTGGCACTTAGGACTTTGACACCATCTTTAACAATGTCTATATTGTTGTAAAAGAAACCTGCCTGTATATCTTGCATTGCTTGTGCCATTTTTTGCATATCTAAGATTCTATCGCCTTGGTTATAGCCTTCAGCCATACTTAGGGTTGTCATAACCATTGGTATGAGTAGTAACTTCTTCATATTCTTTTCCTTATGATGTAATTTTTTAGTAATAACATTGTAACAAATTATCTTTAATTACTAAGTTACATTGATAAACATGATATAAGGTTATTATTTATTTTTATGTTGTTTAAGTAAAATTTTAAATATTTGTTGCTAAGATTGGATTATTAAATGTTAAAAGGATTCCAATGAAAAAAATCGTAATTATGAGTGCTATTACAGCCGCAATGATATCAACAGCATCAGCAGACTTTAGTTTTGGGGACATGTTTAAAGATATGAAAGAAGCAGCTACAAGCATGAGTAAAGATGCAAAAGATAGCGTTACAGCAATGAAAGATGGAGCCGTTGAGACCTCTAAAAGTGCTGAGAGAACTGTAACCAATGTAAGTTCTGATGCTAAAGACAGTGCAGTGAAAGTTTCTGATGATTTAAAAACAGCTGAAGTGTCAACTTCAAAAGATATGAGAGATTCAACTGTAGAGTTAGCAGAAGACACAAAAGACTCTATTACTAATACAACTAAAGATCTTAAAGACAGTACGACTATCGCTTCAAAAGACATGAAAGATTCTGCCATATCTGTATCTCATGATGTAAATGATGCGACAAAAACTGTTTCTAATGATTCAAGAGACTCTGTTAAGACAGTTTCTAATGATTCAAGAGATTCTGTAACCACTATTTCAAATGATCTTAATAGTACAGCTTCAACGGTATCAGATGATGTTAGTGATTCTGTAAAAACTGTTTCAAATGACACAAATGATGCGACAAAAACAGTATCAAACGATACAAGAGACTCTGTAAAAACAGTTTCAAATGATATGGATGATGCAACAAAAACAGTATCAAATGACACTAGAGATTCTGTAAAAGAGGTTTCTAATGATACTAATGATGCAACAAAAACGATATCAAATGATACAAGTGATGCTGTAAAAGAAGTTTCTAATGATGCAAATGATGCAACCAAAGATGTAACAAACGACTAAGGTTTATTCCTCTAGTTATTCCTTAATAAAGCTACCAGTCACTTTTGGTAGCTTTATCTTCTAAAATAATAAAAATCAATAATACAAAATCAGTTTTTCCATAAATAAACGTTATTATTTTTATAATAATTATGTTTAAGGAATTGCAATGAATGTAAAAAGTAACAAGCAACTAAAAACAGTTCTGTTGATAGTGACTTTATTGATGTTTTTCATCCCTTCTGGACTCTCTGCAGAGGGTTCTAAAAACCTAGCCGTATTCTACGAGATAGAGGGAGATATCCAAACAAAGTTTAATACGATGGTATCAGAGAAATATTCAGAGATAGGGTTCAATGTAACCAATCCCCATAAACGTGTGAATGACCAGTATAAGAAGAAGTTTGGTTCAACAGTTTTAGATGTGTTAAGTTTTATATCCATTGTTAATGATAGTGAAGTTATGCCACTCTTAGCAAAAGACCCACGACTAGGAGGGTTTAGTCCATTTAATATGCTTATCTATAAAAAGCTAGAAGATAAAACAACGCATATTGGACATCTTATGCCTGAGGCTATTTTGGATATTGTAGGTATAGAAGATAAAGCGTTAAGAGAATCATATATTGCAACATTTAAACCACTTGATGAGCTGATAGAAAAAGAGTTTGCAGGGGCTAAAAAAAGTTATCTTCCTGTAACAGCTATGAGTGATGATAGAATGATTAGCTTTGAGTATGAGTTTGAGCGACCAGATGATATGGATGACTTTATTGAAGAGTTCCAAAATGAGTTTGAGATGAGCTTTATTAATAAGAAGTATCTGATTGCAGGGTTCCATGACTTTATGGAAGAGGATGATGCAGAAGAGGCACTAGAAGATTTTGATATTTTTTGGACATACTCTTTGTGTCATTTAGAGTTCTCATACAATATGTTTGATAATAAAGGAGCTAGACCAGAAGCAGGACTCTTTGCTCCATGTAGTATGTATGTTTATGTGAAGAAAGATAGTAACAAGATGTATGTAGGGATGCCACGACTGAAAAACTGGTCAGATACTTTGGGTATTACTGATGAGAAGCGATTAGGACTGGTCAATAAACTTGATAGAGAGATTCCTGAAGTTTTAACTGCCTTTGGTATGAAGTCACTTACTGCTGATGCACAAAAAACTGAAAAAGCTCCTGTCGCTAAAGTTGAAAAAATTGAACCAAAAGAGCCTGTAAAAGAGGAAACTCCTAAGGTAGAAACAGCTGTAAAAACAGAACAAGCTCTTGAACCTAAGGCAAAAGTTGAACAGCCTGTAGAGAGAGAAAAAGAGAGTGAACAGAAAATTGAAACCGATAGTGGTGTGATAAATATTCACATTCCAACCCCACCAAAAGTACCAACTGTCCCTAAAGTCAATACAATTAATGGTGGAGTTGACCTTGCTGATAGAAGCATTAAGTTCTCAAAGCGAATTCCACCAGGTTATGATGGACCAAGATTTGGGAAAGAGATAGTAGCCCCAAAAGTAGATGCCAGTGCCAAAGTAGGTGAGGTAAATGCTGGACGTATCGCTACCTATTTACGTGGTGAGCTTATGGAACAAGCAGAAGTTGAAAAGAGGTTAAAAGATGCTGGTTTTACCATTCTCTCTTCATCTCCTGTTGATAAAAAATCTCAACTCATCTCAGTGGTGTTTACCAATAAAGAGTTAACGACCATGGCAAGTAAGAAAAACCGTGGTTTTGCTGCATCACTTAGAGTACTTGTCAATAAAAAAGATAAAGAGATTAGCATCACCAACCCACTTTATATACTGAAAGCATTTATGCAAGATGATTTTGATGAAGCAGGAGCCAAAAAGCTTCTGGTATCACTTAGAGAGAGTTTTAAAGGGCTTAAAGATTCTGAAGATATGTTAAAGTATCAGCTACTTCCAAAATATCAGTTTATGAGTGGTTTACCATTTTATGAAGATATGGAAGTGGTTGCTAGAGGTCAAAATTTACTAGAAAAAATCAAAAACAATAAACATGTAGTCTTTACGCAAACACTCGATAATGGCTCAACCCTTATTGGTGTAAAGCTAGGAAAAAGAACCAACAAGTTTACTAAAAGAATTGGTACAAACAACGCTGCGATGTTACCTTACCCAGTGTTAATAGAGAATGGTCAAGCCAAAATAATGGAGCCTAAATATTATATCTCTATTATGTATCCAAAGTTAAAAATGTCACAGTTTATGACGATTGCAACTGTACCTGGTGCGATGATAAAAGATTGTGAAAAGGTTTTTAAGTAGCCGATAAAAGTCTATCAAGAGCATGAAGATTATCAATGCTTTGATTAGGCAGGACATTGAGATTTCTAAGAAGATTGTGTTTTAGGGGTTATTGCGTAAAATGCATTAGCATCACCTGACACCTATTTTTTAGTGCGTACTATTTACTGGTATGGACTAAGACAAAAAATATAAGTGACCATAATAGAGGTATAAGTATATAGGTTTCCATCTGTTTCTCCTTTAGTTTTGGGTTTGTAATGGTATAAGAAAAGTGTAACAATCTAATAACAAACGTTTATGTAATTTCTTTTTAAGCAACCATCGTATATTTGGCAATACGCTCCAACTGAATGTACCAATCTTCATTCATTACCTCTTCAAAATCTATTAGGTTTATCTCTAAACCTGCATTACTTAAACTGGCATCGTAAATAGACTCAGAGGGAATATCGAGCATCTCTTCACAATACTCAAAGGGACAAAAATCATAATCGATAGCAGCAAGATTCCAGTCTGAATCAATAGACTTTATTGGGATAATAACTAGACTCTCCATAGTAAAACTCCTTTTGTTTTATTGATTTTATATAAAACCTATAACATAAATATAACATTCATATTATAATTTGATAACATCTTTTTTAACAATTTCTCTGTAACCATAATGTAAACAAAAAGAAATGCTTTTGTTATTAACTCTCTCTATACTTGTCGTATCATATTACAAAAGGAATGCACGATGATAAGAAATATAGCACTTTCAGCCATTACCATATTGGCGATTGGATTGACAGGATGTGGGTCAGATGAGAATAGTAGATCAGTAGCGACCAACCCTCAAGAGACTTTAACAGGTATAGACTCTATAGCTTTTGAAGAGATTGCAACAGCAACTGCACCTACTGAAAAAGCAAAACTTTTGACAACAAAAAAAGTTACCATTAATGGTACAGAACAGAGTATAGACTTTACCTCTATTATGGCAACAGGTGACAAAGACAACAATGAAACATTTGGTTTGGTTAAAGATATGAATGACAATGTCATTAAGTTTGAAGATGGTAGCCCTTATATCTGTAATGGTACCAATGGTGGTGTAGGTTCAGGACTTGACTTCTCATCGATTCTTCAAAAAAATGGAAAACTCTACATGGTCAATCAGTTTGAGTGTCAAATTGGTGCAATGTATATGTTTGAACTTAATCAAGATGCAACAACGGGTGCTTTATCTCCTAAAAAAGACACCTTACAGTTTATTAGCCAAAAAGAAGAGTTTGGTGGTTTTGTTCACTGTGCAGGTCAAGCAACTCCTTGGAACTCACACTTAGGAAGTGAAGAGTATGAGACCGATGCACGGTTTGTTGAAGAGGAGACCAATGCAACGACAGGTTTAACAGGTAGTAAATATTATGACGAAACGGCAAAGTTCTTTGGTGGTGATATAACAAAACTGAACCCATACTACTACGGATGGACACCAGAGGTTAGGGTTAAGGCTGATGGAACACCTGATTACAGTAAACACTACGCTATGGGTAGATTTTCTCATGAATTATCGTACGTAATGCCAGACAAAAAAACTGTTTATATGTCAGATGATGGAACGAATGTTGGTCTTTTTATGTTTGTGGCTGATAAGGCAGAAGATTTAAGTGCTGGTACATTGTATGTAGCCAAAGTAACACAAAACCATGGTAGAGATGGTGGAGACTTTTCATTGTCATGGATTGACTTGGGTCATGCAGACAATGCAGAAGTAAGAGCAATAGTGGCATTAAAACCTAACTTTTCAACCTTCTTTGAGAGTGCAACAGTCAATGCAGATAACAGCTGTCCTACAGGGTTTAGCTCTATTAATACAACAGCAGGTCATGAGTGTTTAAAACTTAAAGCTGGTGTTGATGAGAACATCGTTTCAAGAGTTGAAACCAGAAGGTATGCTGCTTTAAAAGGAGCAACGACTGAGTTTAGAAAAGAGGAGGGAATTACCTTTAACCCTGCAACGAACAAACTTTATGTAGCGATGTCAGCCATAGAACGTGGTATGGAAGACAACAAAAAAGGTGGAGATGCCAACGACAAGTACGACAAAGGTGGAAACAACGACATTAAAGTAGAGTACAACTACTGTGGTGCGATTTATGAGCTTGATGTAGCAAACGATACAAACATAAAAAGTGACTATGTCGCTACCAATATGAAAGGTATTTTAACAGGTAATATGATAGCAGAAGATGCCAATGGCAATAAGTGTGACCTTAATGGAATCTCTAACCCTGATAACGTCACCATGCTTCCTGGAACCAACCTCTTAACCATTGGTGAAGATACCAGCAAACATGAGAACAACATCATCTGGACCTATGACCTTGACTCTGGTAAGTTAAGTAGAATTCTTTCTACCCCTGTAGGTGCTGAGACAACCTCACCATTTTGGTACACCAATGTTAATGGTTTTGGATACATGACAGCTGTAACACAACACCCAGATACAACGTCTGCTGATAAAGGTGAGTCATCTGTTGGTGTTCTAGGACCAATAAAATTTAAATAATATTTCAGACTCATATCTATCTCATTCCCATGCTTTGCATGGGGATACATAAGGAAGACTCCATGTACAAAATAACACTACTGCTTAGTAGCACACTACTGTTTATGGGCTGTAACAGTTCAGAGGATAAAACATCTATATTTACAAGTGAACAAAATACCTCAACCTCTTTAATTTCAAAAAGCATTATAAACAACAAAGCAGCCTATATTACCTCGCAGTGTTATACCAAAACAGAAGATAGTGATGGCACGTTGCATAACCCTTGTATGAACTGTCATGTTAACTCTAAACGCCCCAACTACATGGATGATTGGGATTTACAAGAGGAGCTTCCTTTTAATGAATATACAAAAGTAAACCGTTTTACCAATCTCTTTAAAGATAGAACCGAACAAGTAGAGATGATGAGTGATGAGAATATACTCAACTATATACGAAAAGACAACTATAAAAACAGTAAGAATCAAATAATTTTAGCCCAACAGCTCAAAAACTTACCCGATACATGGGATTTTAATAAGAACCAAAAATGGGATGGCTACATGCCTGACTGTTACTTTAACTTTGATGCTGAAGGTTTTGATAAAAATGAACATAATGAATTTACAGGCTGGAGGGCTTTTGGTTACTACCCTTTCTTAGGAACATTTTGGCCCACCAATGGTTCGACCGATGATGTACTGATTCGTCTTGCCAAACCTTTTCAAACGCTCAATGGAAAATTTGATAAAAAAACTTATAAAATAAACCTAGCCATTGTAGAAGCGATGATAAAAGAGAGCAATATTACCATAGAAGAGGTGGATGAATCACTTTGGAATGTGGACTTAAACAGAGATGGAACGCTTAATAGAGCAAAACAGATAACCTACAAATGGCAACCTTTAAACAACATCTATATGTCTTACGTCGGTGACGCTAAAAAACTTTACGAAGAAGAGAAACTGCACATCGCAGCAGGACTCTACCCCGAAGAGACAGAGTTTCTACACTCGGTACGTTATATAGATATAAACAAAACATCAGAAACAATTCAGATGGCTTCACGAATGAAAGAGCTTCGCTATGCTAAAAAATATGGCTGGAACAGTTATGGTCAGATAGAAAATGGAATGATGTCCGAAATAAAAGAGAAAGAGGCTTTCCCTGAACGTCTTAGAACCGTCATGGGCAATGCTGAAGAGGGTGTAGACAATGACTATGGATGGAAATACCAAGGTTTTATAGAAGATGCAGAGGGCTATTTACGACCACAAACCTATGAAGAGAATTTATATTGTATTGGTTGTCACTCAACCATTGGGGCGATTGTAGACAGTACCTTTGTTTTTCCAAGAAAGTTTGACTACCAACAAGCCCAGATGGGTTGGAGTCACTGGACACAACTAAAAGATGGATTTAAAAATATAAAAGAGCCAATCTTAGCCGATGGTAGGTATGAGTACAGTCTCTACTTACAAAATAACCACTCAGGTGATGAGTTTAGAACCAACAGTGAGGTGATGGCAAAGTTTTTTGAGCCTAATGGAACACTTAAAGCAACGGAGATAGAGAAACTTCATAATGATATATCTCACCTTATTGTCCCCTCAACTAAGAGGGCAATGACGCTGAATAAAGCCTATAAAGTTATTGTCGAAGAGCAGAGTTTCATCTATGGTCGTGATGTTCATGTGAAACCTACAACCAATGTACATGAAGAGGTTCTAATAGACCAAAAAACTGGCTTAGAAGCTGTTAAAATGGAGCGTTATCCTTTGAGGTAAGTACCCATTAGTTCCGCCCACGAAGATTAGTTAAGACAAGTAGAAGTTAAAAAGGGACTGTGACTCTTCACAGTCTCTCAAGAAAAACTTTACTTAGCAGCAACTGTCGCTTCTTTCTCTTTTTTCTTTCTCATTAGGTCGAGTTTCATTTCAAATAGAAGTGCCTCTTTCTGATAAAGTTTAACTTTTTCTTGAGCAATCTCAGCTCCAAGATGTGCTAATTGTAACTCCATCTCTTCTATAGTGATTTTCTTTTCAACTGTTGTCTCTTCAGCAATAAGGTTTGTACTCAATGTTAGTGATAAAATAGCTCCTAGTGCTAATGCTTTAATACTTCTATTCATAGTCTATTTCCTTTATATAGTCTCTTTTGCTTTCTGTAACGCTTCAATAACTTGGTCAATATTTGCTTTTGGAATATGTACTTTCCACTCTGGTTCTGCTGCATCTGCTTTTAGACTGATTCCAATACTTGCAACAGATTCACTTTTAGCTCCATATGGCTCTGCTATAGTTGTTATAGATATCTGTCCATTTTTAGTACCAGATAGTGTCATGTTATCAATTTTATTGACTGTTCCACTCATAGTTTATCCTTTATTTTTATTGTATTTAAAATCGTAGTATAACACTATTTTATATAATAATTGTTA
>JAHZJZ010000374.1 GCA_022600655.1 Campylobacterota bacterium
AATACTCAAAAAATTCAAAATATAAATTACCAAAACATTCCATATAATCGTAAAAATATCAAAACTAAATGGCATCTCATCTGAGACGATACCATACTGTTTATAGGTCTCTGCTATTCCCTCTATGATAATGGGATTCAGACTAAAATAGTAGGTGATATATGCCCCAATAGGGGTCGCCAAAAGAATAGCAATAGAAGAGAGTATAAAAATTTCATAAAAGAGCAGTTTGCGTATATTGCCCCGTGAGAGACCTATAGAGCGAAGTACACCAAACTCTTTGGTACGTGAGCTGACATTGATAAATCCGTAAATCATAATGACGAAGAATATTACCACAAAAAAGAGTGACAAAGAGACATAACCAAAGATGCTGTCAACCTCTAGCAGTTCAACCATTGAACTCATCAGGGTTTTCCATGTTAGGCTCTCATACTCTTCATCGAGTACTCGGTTAATATCACTATTGATTCTATCTGCATGATTTAAATCCTCTAGTTTTAGCGTAATGTATGAGGCTTTGTTTTGGGTATACATTAGCGTGTCAAGATAGTTTTTATCTACAAATGATGAACTGGCATCAAACTCAAAAAGTCCTGTTCTAAAAATACCACATAGTTTAAAAATATCAGCAGCAAAGGAGTTGTCACTGGCACTCCCTATAAAGGCTACTTCATCACCCAATTTGACTTTGAGTTTAGAGACCAAGTCAACACCACTGTAGAGACAATTGTTAGTAGTACCCTCTAAATATTTCCCCTCTACTAAAGCCGTGCTTAACTCATTAAGTTGTTGCTCTTTTTTTGGGTCTATTCCTACTATCATCGATGCTGTGGATTGCTCTTTACTAGAGAGAAGCCCATAGGTCTCATAACGTGGACTGTAGGCTTCTATACCTTCTATGTGGTTTAGTTTTTGGGTAATACTCTGCACATCAGTTAGTAGATACTCATTGCCCCCAATGTCACGATACCCTTTTTTATAAATCTCTATGGCTCCTGTGTAGATTTTTAGAGAGTTTTGTAACATTGCATTGTGTGAACCATCCATCATTGAGACATAGACGATAAAAAAGAGCGCTGATAGAAAGGTCAATACCAAAGTAGCTATCGAGCGACCTTTGTAAAAAAGGATGTTTTTTAGAGCCAGATGAAACATCGTTTATCCTTTATCGTGAAAATCGTTTTAAAGCACTCTTTTTAAAGTACTGTTCCGAGATTTCAATATCATACTCTATCTCTTCTAGCTCTATTTTGGTGTAGTTCTCTTTTTTGTCGCTTGGTCGTAACTCCCAATGGGTAGGGATGTAGTATTTTCCATACTTTTTGATGTCGCTATAGGTAAAAGTACGAACCTCCTTACCCTCTTCATCGTAAAATATATCTTTGGAAGAGGTGTAGGTATCGGTATCGATATGCACAATAATTTTTCCCCACACCACAGCAGACTCCTCTTTGGGAGTTAGCTCTATAGTGACATTGTTCTCTTTTTTCTCTAAAATACGAGCTGTGTAATCTTCTACTATGGAGTTCTGTTTGACCATATCATCATTGGTAATGTCACTTCCCATCCAGTTTTGAAGCATCATAGAGGGTGGGATTTTGATGGTACGTTCTATTTTGGGTACATACTGCCACATCTGATTGTCGAGACTTAAAAAGGTAATTCCTCTGTCTTTGGGAGGATAGGTGATTTTGACAAAACTTTTTTTCGTTCCTTCTGCCCAGTTCTCTAGTTTGATGGTACGTTTATGTCCTAGTGATTTTACCTCCATGCTCATTTTGAGGTAGATGCTTTGCCCACGCATGTTTTCGTCTAGTTTTTTGATAATCTCTTCGGCTTCATTTGCCCAAATAACAGTGAATAAGAGTATACATAGTGTGATAATTTTTTTCATAGTGGAACTCCTTTTAGGTGGGACTATAGTCACCACCCTTGATAATTTACGCTTTTACTAAAGCCATCTCTCCTAGGTAGCTATGAATGGTATTTCCCTCTGCTAACCATGCTAAGATTCCACCATTTAAGTTTTTGACATTGGTAAATCCCATCTTTTGTAGTTGCAGTGCAGCTAATGAACCTCTAGGCCCTTTGAGACAGTAGGTGACAATGTTTACATCATCGCCATAGATTTTGGCTATTTTGTCTATTGCCATAAACTCCAATTTCCCTCTAGGAATGGTGAGTACTTGATGGGCATTGATAAAGCCTGAAGCAAACTCCTCAGGCTCACGTACATCGATGAGAATAATATCATTGCTAACAACATACAGGTCAGAAGGAGAAATCTGAACAACATTGCTACTCGCCTCTTCGATTAAACCTTTAAGATGCTTGGAGAGAAAGACTTCATCGCATTTTTGGGCATATTTGTCAAGTTTGGTGTGGAGGTTTTTCATAATAGATATCCTTATAGTATATGATTAGTAAGTATAGTATAGATTTACTCATAGAGTTTTTAAGTTATGGAGTTAATGTGAGAATTTATTTTTAGTCGGAGTACTAAAGCATAGTACTCCTAAGGATTAATCTGTTTACTTTACATCAGGTTTTGATGTAGTTTCAGTACTTGCTGGTAGTATAGGGTAAGTAATAGCTGGTTTTTTACCTGTTAGCGATTTTAAGAAGGTTACAATTTTTGTTGCATCCTCGTCAGAAATCTCTATGTTTAACTGTGTTACACCCATCTCTTGAACTGCCTCTTTTAGGCTCCATACTTTTCCATTGTGGTAGTACGGTGCTGTCTCTTCAATGTTTCTTAGTGTTGGTACTTTAACCATACCATTTTTGTCACCTTTGAAATCACCTACATCTTTGTATTTGTATTTTTTACCAGCATCAAATACCTGCATACTTCCACCAAGTGCTACGCCTGTGTGACATGCTGTACACCCTTTTTTCATGTAAAGTTCTAGTCCCTCTTGTTCCTCTTTGGTTAAAGCATCCTCTTTTCCAGCTAAAAATTCATCATATCTTGATGGCGTAACTAAAGTTCTTTCAAAAAGACCAATGGTATCAGCAATTTTTTCAAATGAGATATTGACATCATCACCATATGCTTTTTTAAACTCATTTACATAAGTAGGAATAGAGTTAATCCTTTGGTGTACTAACTCTTTAGGAGCTGCCATCTCTGGTCCAGCTTGGATAGGTCCTTGTGCTTGATCCTCTAGGTGAGGGCTTCTTCCATCCCAAAACTGCACCTTGTTAAATACAGAGTTATACACCGTTGGTGAGTTAAGATGATGAGGGTTAGCTGTCCAGTTATGACCAATAGCCGCCTCTACACCATCAGCACCACCTAGTCCTAAATTATGACAAGTGTTACAACTAATCAACCCACTTTTAGAGAGACGTGGATCAAAATATAACTTTTTACCTAATTCTATTTTTTCCTCTGTTATAGGGTTCTTAGGATTATCAATGAGTTTAAGAAGTTCATCTTCCTTAACAGGAATAGGTTTTAATCCCATAGCTGTTGCTTGTTTGATTAAATCAGTTGAGTTAATATCTTTAACTGCATCTGCGAATGTAGCTGTGCTTAATGTTAATAGTGAAACCAATACGATAC
>JAHZJZ010000375.1 GCA_022600655.1 Campylobacterota bacterium
TATCACATGCCCAAAGTTCACATCATAAGTAATATCTGCTTTCTGATAAACTTCTGAGAGTTTCAACTCCTCATCAAACAGAGGAAAAGTCTCATGGTTCAGATAAGTACGAACCGAAAAATCATTACGTACAAACTTCTCACCATAATCAAAGCTCACAAAGTCACACTGCTTAATCCCTTTTGCCATTGCTTTTGCAAAATCTCCATACCCAACAGCCACTTCACCTTTAACTTGACGATGCGTTGAGGCAAAAGCCAATAAATCTTTATCAGCCTCTCTCCATTCCACCACACTGTCCACCACAAAAGCCTGTTCACCATCTTTAATCAACTCACAAGGAAAGGCATCAAAAATCTCATTGGCAACCACAAAAGCGTAGTCAACTTCTACCTCATCTATGTCATTAAAGTGAGTAATCTGCACATCTAAACCAAATCGCTCTTCTATATACTTCAATTGAGCCTTCTGCACTTCAGGCTGTCGCTCCACAATTCCAAACTTTAAGGTCTGCACAAAAGTTGGGTCACAAGTATAGAGCCACTGAATCATATCACAAAGCAGATACCCTTGATGAGCCCCCACTTCAATTAACCAACCCTCTCTTTTAAACTCATCTTGCTGAATCAATTTATAAAAATGATTTGCTATCGATGCCCCAAAAAAAGAGCTGGTACTCACAGCCGTATAGAAATCCCCTGCTTTACCGATGGCTTTAAAGTTTTTATAATAACCATTCTCTCCATAGAGCCATTCGTTCATGTAGTTGCTAAATTGCATAGACTCCCTTTCATTTTTTCGTGATTATAGCAAATTTAAAATAATCAGTGCATAACTTCTTTCATCAGAATATCTTTATAGACCAACTCATTATAATACTCATTCTTCGCTACCCCAAACATCGTTACAAAAATTATCCGAATATTGTACCTATATTTGGTCTCCTCATTAAACACAGAAATCTTATTTTTCAATTCATAATAATATTTTTTTGAGATAGTAAACTCATCATCGTGATATTTGCACTCTATAATATCTATGTTTTTACTACCATCAATATATTCTAAAAGCATATCTATTTGAGTACCTTTTTCCTCTCCTTTATGGCTCCAGTAATGTGTTTGTGTGTTCACTCCTAAAACACCCAGTACTTTTTTTATCTCATCGGTATGAATATGACATATATTTTCAAATGCAAATCCAGACCATATCTTGTACTGTTGGGAAAGAGCGATACTTTGCCACTCTATATTGCTATGCTTTTTCATCCATTTATTATAAAAATAGGAGAAGGAGTCTGTTGCTCTGTATATTTTTTCTCTTGTTTTTTGTCCAAACTTCGTAACAGAAGTAATAAACCCAGAGAGTTCTAGCTCTTCTAAAACTATTTTCACTACCGATGCTGATGTATTTAACTCTTTGGCTATATCTTTTTGAATATAGCCACTCCATTTAGAAGAGAGTAGATTCATCACCTTGTAGTGCCATTGTGAATTTTTAAACAACGACTCATAAAGCTCTTGATACTCAGTAACAAGTAGACCATTTTTACTAAAACATTGGTAACTTATATTTTCAAGTTGATGTTTAGAACAGTCCATATCATTGATATATTTTGCAACACCACCCAAAACGATATAGGTATCAACAATTGATTTATCACTGTATCGACAGTTTTTAGCCTCTAAAAGCTTTTTAGTAGCTCTCAAATTAAAGGGGTACATATTTAATTTATGTGTCACTCTGTTGTGTAAAGTTTTCTTATTTTTTACAATTTCATTTATCATATAAGAGGTAGCAGAACCACAAACTATCAGAATAATATCATCTCGTCTTGTACAAAAATCATTCCAAAACTCTGAAAATGCACTCAAAAATCCTGACCGATGTGTATCAAGCCAAGGAAGTTCATCTAAAAATATTACTTTCTTCTCACTACCCAAAGAGTCAATATAGTCTTCCAAAAGAAAAAAAGTATCTTGCCACTCTTTAAGTTTTCCATTAGCTAGAACCTTACCCCGTGAAGCCCTCTCTATCTTTCGAACAAAAGCATTTATTTGAGTAAGTTTGGTAGCACCATAAACACCTGTCACTTCCAAACTCAATAAATTATTCTTTTGAATAAAGTGCCTTACGGTTTCTGTTTTGCCTACTCTTCTTCGACCATAAACAACTGTAAATGTAGAGGACTTTTTCATAATCAAACTCTCTAACTCAGACAACTCTTCTTCTCTGGCTATAAACATTCAAAGCTCCAGTTATGGATATTTTTGATTATTATAGCGAATTATCTATATATTTTTTATAGATAATTCGTACTAATTATATATTTTAACGAACTATCCCTATATTTTTTACAGATAACTTGTAAGAATAATTCAAATAATAAATCTATATGTTAGGAATAAGAGGAAAGTTTTTCCTTTTTTCTTTATACTTTTCTAAAACTTGCTCTTACATCTGCTATAGAGATAAACAGCTTATTCTCTTCATCTAAAAATGAGGTAAATCCAAACTTTTTATAAAATACCTCAACACCATCTTTTGCATCTACAACAATCAGAGGAAAACCCACGGTATCACTAGCTATTAAAAGTTTTTTTAATGCATCCACAAGTAGCCAAGCTCCTACTCCTTGTTGAACATACCGTTTATCAACAGCCAATCTAGCAATAAGACCAGCCGAATAAGCATTCTGATGTTTTTTCTGCAATACAGTAGGCAGTGCCGTTAAATCTACATTGACCATGGCTAAAGTGTAATAACCTATAATGTACTGAGGATTCTCCTTATCTACCAAAACGTAGGTTCGACTATTATCTTTTACCGATTGCTGACTTGCCATCAGTTTTAAGTAGTTGTTTAATGCCTCTACTCCACAATCAAAACGCTTTCGGTCATGATGCTTCTTATCTAACGAAACCGTGGTCATTAAGTGCGTTGTTCATAAGCATTAAAAGCATCTGCTAGTTTTTGATTGGTAATAGCAGGTCGATCCAGTGCCTCAACAAAAAGTTCTGCATCTCTTCTGCTTAAGTTCAAAGACGCTTCACGCTCTATAATCTTATTTGCTTTTTCGATGGCTGCATTTAAAACAAATGAGTTAATACTTGATATACCACTCAAAGCTGCTGCTTTAGATAATAACTCTTGTACACCCACACTAACTCTAGCCGTAATACGAGGTGACGATATGGTCATAATATCTCCTTTTGTGTCATTTTGGCACATTTTTTAGAGTATAGCATCTTTTTTTTTACTTGTCAATGGGCATTTTTATAATATTATACCTACCAATTCAACCCCAACCACTTCTCTTCCAACTTAGCTAACCGTATACTAGGATTAGAATTTATCTCTAATATATCATGATGTTGCCACTCGCCATTAACCTCTTCAATATTTTCTTCTAAATATTTAACCAATTTCATTTTATAAAAATAAGATTTTAAACTAGTACAAGTACTATAAATATATGGTCTTTGATTTAGTTGTTTAAAATTGATTTTTTTATAA
>JAHZJZ010000376.1 GCA_022600655.1 Campylobacterota bacterium
TATTAAAAATATAAAAACTTAACTAGGGCTAGAAAATATCTGGGAATACTTTATGACAAATCTATTTATTTACTGCATAAGCTATTTTTCTCAATAACATAAGTCAACCAAATTTAAGTACTTTAGGGTAAAATCTCATCTTAAAACAAGGGTTGCGAAATGGCAAAAAAAAGAGTACTGGTAAAGTTTTCTGGTGAAGCACTAGCAGGTGAAGATGGTTATGGAATTGATACACAGATTCTACATTTTATATCAGAAGAGATTAAAGCACTTGTAGAAAATGGTATTGAAGTGGCTGTTGTTATTGGTGGTGGAAACATTATTCGTGGTGTATCTGCTGCAGCTGATGGTGTGATTAAGAGAACATCGGGTGACTATATGGGTATGTTGGCTACGGCTATTAATGGTATCGCTATTCAAGAGGCTTTTGAACATGCTGGTCTAGAGGCTAGGTTGATGAGTGCTATTGATATGCAAGAGATTGGTGAGCCATTTATTGTACGTCGTGCGAAAAGACATTTAGAAAAGGGTCGTGTGGTTGTGTTCGCAGGTGGAACAGGAAATCCATATTTCACAACAGATACAGCAGCGACACTTAGAGCCAATGAGGTAGAAGCTGAAGTAATTATCAAAGCAACCAAAGTAGATGGTGTTTATGATAAAGATCCTAATAAGTATGATGATGCAGTTAAATTGTCAACATTGACTTATAAACAAGCATTGACTGACCATATTAAAGTAATGGATGATACTTCCATAGCATTAGCCCAAGATAATGGTTTACCAATTATTGTCTGTAATATGTTTGAAAAAGGTAATCTTTTAGAGATTGTCAATGGTAACAGAGAACTCTGTTCAATAGTACAATAGAAAATTAAGGAATAAAATGAAAATAGAAAAATTAACAGCACAAGCATTAGAGAGACTTGATTTTGATAGATACCTATTAGCACTGGCTGTAGGTAAAAGAGCTGAAGAGATTGCTGCAGGAGCGACACCTTTAGTTGATATGGATCCAAAAGTAGACAAGTTTACAGATATTGCATTAGTAGAGATTGCAGAGGGTAAACTTATCGTATCTGACGAAGGTTAATTCTTGGACGCTTTACTCAGCAAAGCACAGAATATTACTACCATTGAGGAGGCTGAGAAACTCCTCTACTCCTCCATAGATAATCATTCTAAAGTTATACATGATGCATTGGCTTTATCAAAAAAAGCACATGAAAATCAAACTCGTAAAAGTGGAGAGCCTTATATTATTCACCCCATTCTTGTAGCTGCCATTACTGCCATTGTTTCCAATGATGAAACAATGGTCGCTGCAGCGTTAATGCATGATGTAGTTGAAGACACAGACTACTCGATAGAAGAGTTGAGTGAAATTTTTGGTGAAGATATTGCTTTTCTTGTTGAAGGTTTAACCAAGATTGAAGTGATTCGTGATGAAGAGTTGATTCCTTCAACCTCTAACCAAAAACTCATTTCTTCTGCTTTAACCTTTAGAAAAATGTTGCTATCTTCTATTAAAGATGTAAGAGTATTGGTAGTAAAACTGTGTGATCGACTTCATAATATGATGACACTAGATGCCCTTCCTCCACATAAGCAGCTTAGAATTGCTGAAGAGACCATGGTAGTTTATGCCCCTATTGCCCATCGTTTAGGTATCTCAAAAATTAAGAATCGTCTTGAAGATTTAAGCTTTTACTATATTTACCCTAATGCCTATAGAGAGATTGATGAGTATATAACAGGGAACAGTCAAAATTTACAACTGAAGCTCAATACCTTTGTTCAAAAAATAGAAGATTTAATGTTGCATAACGGCTTTAAAGAGGATCAGTTTGAAGTTTTTGGTCGCGTTAAACACTACTACTCTATGTATCAGAAGATGCAACGTAAAGGGATTGGGATTGATGAGATACTTGACCTTATAGCCATTCGTATTTTGATAAAAGAGGATATAGAGTGTTATAAAGTTTTAGGCTTATTACATATTAACTTTAAACCAATTATTTCACGTTTTAAAGACTATGTAACATTGCCTAAAGAGAATGGTTATAGTACGATTCATACCACCTTGTTTGATGATGATGGGATTATAGAAGCTCAGATTCGTACCTTTGAGATGCATAGAACAGCAGAGTTTGGAATCGCAGCTCATTGGCGTTATAAGAGTGGTGGAAGAGAGAAAAAATCAGTTAATCTTGAGTGGTTAGAGAGTCTTCAGTATCAAAATGAGTCGCTTGAAGAGTTTTACGCTTTAGCTAAAGGCGATTTGTTCTCTGATGATATCTCTGTATTTTCACCTCGTGGTGACCACTATACACTACCAAGAGATGCCGTGGCTTTAGATTTTGCTTACTCGGTTCACTCTGAGATTGGTAATAAGGCTGTTGGAGCATTGGTAAATAAGCAGAAAGCTTCACTTTTAACAACGTTGAAAAATGGAGATATTGTTCGTATTTTAACGGATGATACGGCGAGTGTTCATTGTTCATGGCTAGATACAGTGCGAACATCAAAAGCTAAAGAGGGTATTAAAAGTGCTTGTAAACAAAAAATAAAAGCGTGTGATAGACTAAGTGCCATTAATATCTTAAGTCAACTTTTTGATATGCCTGTGGCTGAAACATCGGCACTGTTTGATATGTGTGAATCTAAAGAGAGTGCTTATAAACTAACAAGCAATAGACAAATCTATAACGAAGTACTTGAACGTTTTATGAATACCTATACCAATTTAAGTGATGAGTTTGTCTATCCAACTGAGTTTACACAAGAGCATTTTAAATTCATTACCAATAAACATATAGGGAGTATTGAGTTTGATTACTGTTGTCACCCTAAAATAGGTGATCAAATTGTTGCTTTTTATCAGGATGAGAAAGCCATTATTCACCATAAACTGTGTCAAGAAGCTTATAAAAAAATGCAAGCACATGACCCAATGATTTATGTATCATGGGTTAATAGTAAGTCATCACGTTATCAGCTTATTATTAGTCTGCAAAATCGTAAAGGTATATTAGCAGAGTTACTCCATAAGTTAGCACTGCTTGATTTAAATGTTTTAAGCATTGAACTTGGGATTACCAATAGTGAAACAGCAGAGTTTTGTAAGATAGAAGTTGAAACCAAAGAGCAAAATAGTAAAAAACTAAGAGAAAAATTAAGCAAGAAGTTTAAATTAATAGAGATGATTAGTTTAAATGATGCGTATAATAAATAGAGTCAAATAGAGAGAGGATTATATGTCAACAACAGAATTAATAAAAACAGCACTAGATGAGATTAATAGAGGAACCGCAGAGATTATCGATATAGAGAGAATCGAAAAGCTTGTAACAAAATTTTATGAAGAGGGTGAAACCTATACGGTCAAAGCTGGTTTTGACCCTACTGGTGCTGACCTACATCTTGGACATACAGTACTACTTCAAAAATTGAGAGTTTTTCAAAATCATGGGGGACGTATACAGTTGCTTATTGGTGATTTTACAGCAACCATTGGTGATCCGACAGGAAAGAGTGAGACTCGAAAAGTACTTGATAGAGAGACCATTATGGCAAATGCTCAAACCTATCAAGATCAAGTCTTTAATGTTCTTGATGAGTCTAAAACAGAAGTAGTATTTAACGCTAAATGGTTAGAAGAACTGGGTGCTGCAGGTATGGTGGCATTAACGACAACCTTTAATGTTGCTAGAATGTTAGAGCGAGATGATTTTGAAAAGCGTTATAAAGCAGGTCAAAGTATCTCTATATCTGAGTTTTTGTATCCACTACTTCAAGGGTATGATAGTGTTGAGTTAAAAAGTGACATTGAGATAGGAGGAACCGATCAGAAGTTTAACCTTCTCATGGGAAGACATCTTCAAAGAGCCTATAGTGTAGGAAAAGAACAAGCTGTTTTAATGATGCCTATTTTAGAAGGACTTGATGGGGTTCAAAAGATGAGTAAATCTCTGAACAACTATATTGGTATTACTGAAGAGCCAAAAGATATTTATGCTAAAACACTCTCTATCTCAGATGAGTTAATGTGGCGATATTATGAACTTCTGAGTACAAAATCACTTGAAGAGATAGAAAAAATACGTGAAGATGTAGCAAATGGGACACTGCACCCTAAAATAGCAAAAGAAAATCTGGCTTTAGAGTTAACTGCACGATTTTATAATGAAGAGTCTGCTACTATGGCAAAGAGTGAGTTTGATAATGTATTTAAATCAAATAAACTGCCTACAGACATGGTAGAGTGTGAAGTTGAAGCTGGTATTTGGATTTGTAAAGCATTGGTAGATGCTGGAATTGAACCATCGACTTCTCAAGCTAGAAGAGATATTAAGCAGGGGGCTGTACGTATCGATCAAGAGAAAATCTCTGATGAGAAGATGAACTTGGAGATGGGTGAATATATCTTGCAGGTGGGTAAAAGAAAATTTGCAAAAGTAAAGGTAAAGTAGTGTCGTTTAAATCGTTAAAAATTGGAAAATATACCATTGAAAAGCCTATTATTCAAGGTGGTATGGGTGTTGGTATATCATGGGATCAATTAGCTGGAAATGTTAGTTTAGAGGGTGGTTTAGGTGTTATTTCAGCAGTAGGTACTGGTGTCTATAATCATCGAGAGTTTAGTAAAAAGCTTGTACAAAATAGACCCAAAGATGCAATTAACTTTTACTGCTTTGATGCCCTGAAGAAAATTTTTGACAATGCTAGAGAGATTTGTGGTGACCGACCACTGGCATGTAACATACTTTACGCACAGAGTGAATATGATAGAGTTGTAAGAGATGCTTGTGAAGCTGGGGCTAATATGATTATTACAGGGGCAGGGTTACCACTAACCATGCCAGAAGCTGCTAAAGATTATCCAGATGTTGCTTTAATTCCTATTGTATCAACGGCAAAAGCATTGAAGATTTTGTGTCGAAGATGGAAAAAGACACATAACAGACTTCCTGATGCAGTCATAGTTGAAGGACCTTTAAGTGGTGGACACCAAGGGTTTAAGTATGATGATTGTTTTAAACCAGAGAACCAGTTAGAAGCTATTTTACCCCCTGTAGTCGAAGAGGCTAAAAACTGGGGTTCAATGCCAGTAATCGCTGCAGGTGGTGTATGGAATCATGATGATATTGTTGAAATGATGGAACTTGGAGCCGATGGGGTTCAAATGGGTACACGATTTATTGGTACAATCGAATGTGATGCAAGTCAAGTAATGAAAGAGACCATTGTTGGAGCTAAAGAGGATGATATTAGACTTTTTAAATCTCCAGTTGGTTATCCTGCACGTGGTGTTAAGACACAGCTTCATGCTGATATTGAAGCAGGAACAGCACCAAAAGTAGCTTGTATTTCAAACTGTGTTGCACCATGTAATCGTGGAGAAGAGGCTAAGATAGTAGGGTATTGTATCGCAGATAGACTCAGTGATGCATATGATGGAATTAAAGAGACAGGACTCTTCTTTACAGGTGCTAATGGTTATAAACTTAATGA
>JAHZJZ010000377.1 GCA_022600655.1 Campylobacterota bacterium
TGCCTTTAAAAGTAAAAAAATTTGGTGTAAAAGAACCCAATATATCTAATAATTTTTATAAGAAAATAAATTTAGCCATTGTCCCCATAATAGGGACTGATAAGACCTTCAGGCGTGTTGGTTTTGGTCGAGGATATTACGATAGGTTCTTTGAAAAACATGGAAATAAAATAGAAAAAGTTTTGTTTGTCGGAAGAAAAAGTTGTATATGCTCAGAGGTGATAACTGATGATTATGATGTAGAAGGAGATTTTTATATTACACCTAAAGAGGTTTTACAAAAGAAAAAACTTAAAAAGATAAGGATTTAGGCTCCTTAGAAAAGGAGAGATGATGATAGAAGGAATATCGTTAAGTACAGTTACAGCGATTTTAGGTGCACTTGCCAGTTACTTGTTTGTTAAAAATGACAATAAAAAGCAATTCAAACATCATGAAACTGAGGCAAAAGCAAAAGCCAGTGCCATTGCACATGAGGCAGAGCACCATTTACAAGAAGCAAAGATTACCATTAAAGAGCAAGAAGTTCTGTTAGAGAAACAGTTTCAAGAGAAAGTTTTAGAGGTAGAAAAACAAAAAACTGAACTCTCTCTTGAGCAAAAAGCACTTGAAGAGAGTAGAAAAGAAATCTCTAGAAAAAGAAGAGAGCTTGATAAGAAAGAGAAGTATATAGATACACTTGAGGCAAAAAAAGATGAAGAGATTGTTCATACCATTGCTGTGTTAGAAAAAAGTGCCTCTATGACGAAAGATGAAGCAAAAAATCATCTGATCCAGATGGTTGAAGAGCAGTCACAGCTAGAGTTGGCTCAGCTTATTCGTAAATATGAGAAACAAGCAAAACATGATGCAAAAAAGAGAGCTGACTATATTATTTCCCAAGCTGTGACACGATACGCTGGTGAGTTTGCGGGTGAGAGACTTATAAATATTGTTAACCTTCCAAGTGATGAGCATAAAGGTCGTATCATTGGTAAAGAGGGACGTAATATTAAGAGTTTAGAACAGTTACTTGGTGTTGATATTATTATCGATGAGACACCTGGTGTAATTTTGGTGAGTAACTTTAATCTTTACCGAAGAGCTATTGCGACACGAACCATAGAGATTTTGGTTGACGATGGACGTATTCATCCAGGAAGAATAGAAGAGGTTCATGCAAAAGTTAAAGATGAGTTTGAGCAAAAAGTTCTTGAAGAGGGTGAGAACATCGTTGTTGAACTGGGTCTGCTTCCTATGCATGAAGAGTTAATGAAACTGCTTGGACGTATGAAATATAGAGCTAGTTATGGACAAAATGCACTGGCACATACCTTAGAAGTTGCTAAATTGGCTTCTATAATGGCAGCAGAAATGGATGGTGATGAGAAGTTGGCTTTACGTGCAGGACTTCTACATGATATCGGTAAAGCACTGACTCAAGAGGTTGGTGGTAACCATGTTGATTTAGGTGTTGAGGTTTGTAGACGTTATAACGAGCATCCAACGGTCATTAATGCTATTTATGCTCACCATGGACATGAAGAGCCAGATGGGGTAGAGAGTGCGGCGGTTTGTGCAGCAGATACCTTAAGTGCTTCAAGACCAGGGGCTAGACGTGAAGTGCTAGAGAGCTTTACTAAGCGTGTAAAAGATATTGAAGAGATTGCATTGAAAGAAAAAGGTGTTGTTGATGCTTATGCTATTAATGCAGGACGTGAGATTAGAGTTTTTGTAAATGCTCGGATTATCAATGATAATCAGGTATCTGTATTGTCTAAAAAGATTGCAAAAGAGATTGAGAATAAGGTACAATACCCTGGCGAAATTAAGGTCAATGTTATTCGTGAGAAACGAGAAGTTAATTACGCAAGATAAATACCCAAAAAGGATAGATAAAGATGAAAAAAAGCTTAGTTTTTTTAGTTATGGCACTTCTGCTTGTTACTGGTTGTAATGCTGAAGAGAAGAGTAAAACGGCAACAGAAGTAAATAGTACTACAGTGTCAACGGAAGTTAGTAGTAGTGAAAAAGAGGAGATGACAGTAGTCGTCTTAGAGACAAATCAAGGAAATATTGAACTTAAAATGCTTCCAAAAGTTGCACCTTTAGCTGTTGAAAATTTTACAACTCATGTCAAAAATGGTTACTATAATGGTCTCATTTTTCATAGAGTTATCAAAGATTTCATGATTCAAGGTGGTGACCCAACTGGAACAGGAACAGGTGGAACATCAATCTGGGACAAAGAGTTTGTAAATGAGTATGCAGCAAATGTAGTGTTTGATAAGCCTTTTATCTTAGCAATGGCAAATCATGGTCCAAATACTAATGGAAGTCAATTTTTTATTACTACCAAAGCTACACCATGGTTAAATGGTGGATATACTATTTTTGGTGAAGTGATTGCTGGAAGTGAAAATGTCACTAAAATTGAAAATACAAAAACAGCTAGGGCTGATAGACCTGTAGCAGAACAGAAAATTATTAAGGCGTATCTGAAATAGCCATAATGATAGATTTAAATGCATTACGAGAAGAACGAGAGAAGTGTATAGAGTGGAAAAACATTAAACCTTACTGGAAGGCTGTAACAGGTCTTCCTGAGGTTAATGAAGTTGAGATAAGATTGGGCGATACTATTGAGGTTTACCCTTCAAACTTATCCGAAGAAGATGAAGAGAACATCTATAATGCTGCAAAAACGGTATGGCCTTGGCGAAAAGGTCCCTTTAAAATTTCAAAAACTTTTATAGATAGTGAGTGGAGAAGTAACATCAAGTATGATATACTCAAACCTCATTTTGATTTAAAAGATAAGATTGTAGGAGATATTGGTTGTAATAATGGCTACTATCTTTTCCGTATGATAGAGGAAGAACCTAAACGTTTGGTTGGTTTTGATCCTTCGGCAATTCCCTACTGCCAGTTTAAATTTTTAGACCATTTTATTCAAAGTAATATAAAGTATGAACTTTTAGGTGTTGAGCATGTTGAACACTATGAACATAAGTTTGATGTATTGTTTTGTTTAGGAGTTTTATATCATAGAGCAGACCCAATAGGTTCACTAAAATCACTCTATAAAGGCTTGAATTTCGGTGGTGAGCTCATTTTAGATACTTTTATGATAGATGGTGAGGATGAGATGTGTTTAACCCCTAAAAAGCGTTACTCTAAGATACCAAATATCTATTTTATCCCTACAGTAAATGCCTTAAAAAACTGGTGTTATAGAGCAGGGTTTGAAGAGATAGAGGTATTAGATATTGTCAAAACCCAATTAGATGAACAGCGAAGAACAGAGTGGATAAATACCCAATCTTTAGATGACTTCTTGGATGAACATGATGAGAGTAAAACAGTAGAAGGGTACCCAGCACCCAAACGGGTCTATATTAAGGCAAGAAAAATTAAAAAAAATAGTTGATTTTAAAAATTTATTTTCAAAA
>JAHZJZ010000029.1 GCA_022600655.1 Campylobacterota bacterium
CTTGTTATTTACATGCAAGTTTAAGATATATCCAGAATGATTTTATGACAAATACAACACTTAGAGATAGATTTGGAATTGATAAAAAAAATACAGCTATTGTATCACGAATCATAAAAGAGGCACTCAAAGAGAATCTTATTTTAATATATGATGAAAAAGTTGGTTCAAAAGCGAGAAGTTATGTTCCCAGATGGGCTAAATAAATATAAATTTGTTTGACTGTTGTTTGATAGATTTTAACTTTTTTGATGATTATATATATCAAAATATCTATTTTATGGGGTTGTTGAGTATAAATTTGCTTGACTGTTGTTTGATTCCGATAGTTGAAAATGGCAGAAATAAATACTTAGATAAAGATAGTACTCTTTATGGCTTTTATTAATTTAACGCTATAGTGATTAGTATATATTTCCTAAAAAGTATATAAATAAAAAATAAGTACTATATTTTAATAACTTATTGTGTATAATCTATAAATATAAAAAATAACTATCTAGGAGAAGTTATGTTTATAGGAAGAGAAAAAGAGCTAAAAAAACTAGATGAGATATACCATAAAAATAGTTCAAGCTACATAGCAATCTATGGTAGAAGACGCATTGGCAAGACTGAGATTGTAAGACATTTTGCAAAAGAGAAAAGAGTATCACTGTTTCTTGAGATAACAGGTCAGTTTAATACCACCATGAGTTATCAACTGGATAATTTTCTTAATAGAGTTGAGAGGTTCTTCTCTTTTTCTAGTGAAAAGAGGCTTGATTCATGGAGTAGTGCTTTTAATCTTCTCGAATCCAAAATTGATGAGCTAAAGTTTTCTGATGGTGAGAAGATTATACTATTTTTTGATGAGATGCCTTGGCTTGATAGTGATAACTCCAACTTCTTTAGTTCTATCTCCTATTTTTGGAATACCTATTGTGAAAAGAGAAATGACATTATATTGATAGTCTGTGGCTCTTCTGCTTCCTATATGATAAACAGAGTCATTCGAGATAGAGGACCAAATCATAACAGATTAACCGATACCCTTCCTATGTTTGCCTTTGATTTGAAAGAGACCAGAGAGATGTTGAGTCAAAAAGGCTTTATACTATCTGATATGGCAGTGGTGGAGACCTATATGACCTTTGGTGGTGTGGCTAAATATCTCTCTTATCTCAACCCTCAATTGACGCTGAAACAGAATATCCAAAAATTATGTTTTGAGTATGGTGGTATGCTTGTGGATGAGTATGATAATCTCTTTGTCTCTCTTTTTGGATTTGATGGTCATCATCAAAAGATAGTTGATATATTGGCTTCAAAATGGAGTGGATTTACACAGTCTGAGATAATGAAAAAGATGAAAACAACTGCCAGTATGAAAAAGCCCCTAGAGGAGCTTGAGGTCTCTGGCTTTCTCTCCAAAGAGTATAAGTTTGGGCAAAAAAGCAGAGATATTGTCTATAGACTTCAAGACCCATTTAGCTACTTTTACAGTAAATGGATGAGAGGTGTCAACAGTAGAATGCTCATCAATAACGATAACTATTGGCATGAGATGAGTTCAAGTAGCTCTTATGACTCTTGGAAAGGTTTTGCTTTTGAGAATGTCTGTCATATGCATATTAAAAATATCAAAAAGGCTTTGGGTATTTCAGGAATATTGACCCAGAGTAATTATTGGACTTATAGAGCAAAAGATAAAGATGAAAAAGGTGCTCAGATTGATTTACTTATAAAGCATGTTAAGACCAATGATATAGATATTGTTGAATGCAAATATAGCCGTGGTGAGTTTACTATCTCTAAAAGATATCGGGATGAGATATTGAGTAAAATCTCTGTGTTTAATGAACAGACAAAGTATAAATATAATCTAAGAGTGATTTTTATAACTTCCAATGGGATTAAGAGAAATGAACACTATGGCGATGTTTGTCAGAGTGATTTTAGTTTGGAGTCTCTGTTTTGAAATCTAAATCACAAAATACCAAAAAGGATAGGTCATGCTAAAAAAACTCTATCAAAAAATTATACTGAAATATCCTAGAGCAGTCCTATCTCTACTCATCATCTCCATCCTCTCATTTGGATATTATGCCACAAAGTTAGAGATAGATGCCTCATCTCAAACACTACTATTGGAAAAAGATGAGGATTTAGCTTTTACTAGAGAAGTTAGCAAACGGTTTAAAACCAATAATTTTTTAGTTATTGCGTTTAGACCCAATGCTCCTCTGCTATCAAGCGAGAGTTTAGAGACCATTAAGAGTTTGAGTCAAGAGTTAGAAAAGCTTGACTTAGTCACCTCTGTTGACTCTATTTTAACCGTTCCTCTGCTTCTCTCTCCACCTAAAGCGATAAAAGAGTTGGTGGATGATGTTCAGACCTTGCAAAATAGCTCACCCGATTTAGCGTTGGTCAAAAATGAGTTCTTGACCTCACCTCTTTATAAATCAAATCTTGTAAGTGAAGATTTTAAAACCACCTCTATTGTAATCAACCTTAAAGAGGACAGACGTTACCATGAACTCTTAGCTCAAAAAGAGAGTAACCCTGAAGCCTTTAAAGCACATCGTGATGCACAGCGTATCATAGAGCATCAAAATATTGAAGATATACGAATGATTAAGCAAAAGTATGAGAAGAGTGGCTCTCTCTTTTTAGGTGGGGTTAATATGATTGCTGATGATATCGTAGGGTTTGTCAAAAGCGATTTGGTAATTTATGGCTCTACCCTTATTTTACTGTTGGTGATTATACTGTGGATTGTTTTTAGAGAGCCTCATAGGCGTGTTCCTCTCTTGGGTGCGTTTCTTCAGGCAGATTCCAGTCGACGTCGCGACGGGACCGGTTGCACTCTAGTTGGATGAGTGTTCGCCGAAGACGGA
>JAHZJZ010000378.1 GCA_022600655.1 Campylobacterota bacterium
ATTGTTGAAGGTGGAAATTTAATTAAAAAGCATGTAAAGCCTGTTCCCCAAAAACAAGATGGTGGAATTATTACTAAAGAAGCTAAATTGCATGTTTCGAATGTTGCTCACTATAATCCCATTACAAAAAAGGCAGATAAAGTTGGTTTTAAGTATCTTGAGAACAACGGTGTTAGCACTAAAGTTAGATATTTTAAATCTAACAATGAAATAATTTTAAGTTTTTGAAACAGTAATTTAGCCTCTTCCATCTCTACTCCTTTTTTTGAACATTATACAAAAATTTTTCCAAGAGTTTAAAAAGTATGTCAAATTGAAATATAATAATGCTAAAATTAACAAAAAGAGTCTACAGAGATGGAACATCAAACCTTTGTCAAAAAGATGAAACTATATAGTATATTATATATAGAAGATGATGCCAACGTTAGAAAATATATTACAGAGTTTCTATCTAGGTATTGCAAAACAGTTTATACTTGCCAGAGCAGTGAAGAGGGATTAATACTCTATAAACAGCACCAACCCGATATTTTGTTACTGGACATTAACTTACCTGGACAGAGTGGGATTGAGTTTGCAACTACCATACGAAAAAATGATGAGAAAACACGTATACTTATCTCAACAGCCTATACCAACCCAGAGTTTATGCTTCAATCCATAGAGCTTAATCTTACACGCTACCTTGTAAAACCTATGACCAATGAAGACCTTTTTGCTGCTCTCAAAAAGTCTCTTAATGAACTTGAAACCAATGAAACCTTTGATTTAGGGGAGGGTTACCTCTACAGTAAAAACCTTACTGCTATTATTAAAAACCGTGAAATCATACCTCTACGCAGAAAAGAGGCAGAGATTTTGGAGTTTTTTATTGCCCATGAGGGAGAGGTTATTCGTTATGACCTACTAGAAGATACGGTTTGGAGTGAAAGTGTCATGACACGAGATGCCATTCGCAGCCAAATACGTAATATCCGTAAAAAGATTGGTAGCAACTGTTTTAATAACATAACAGGCGTTGGATATCAACTTAAGGTTCCCAAATGAGACTCAAACAAATTGCTAAATATGAAAACTTTTTTATCGACTATCAAGGCACACTGAAAGATGCCATCGTAAAAATGAACCTTAATCGTAACGGTTCGGTAGTACTCATTCAAGAACATGCCCCTGTTGCTATTTTAACCCAAAGCGATATTATCAACGCTTTAGGTCAAAAAATTGACTTGACCATAAAAGCCTACCAATATGCCACTAAACTACTTGTTTACATCAATGAACATAGCTCTTTTGAGTTTGCACTTAAAGTACTAAGTGAACATAATATTCGACGTATTGTACTGGTGGATAGACATCAACACTTCTCTGGTGTCATTTTACAAGAGACGCTTTTTGACCATATGGGTGAAGATATTTATAAGGTAGGGATACAACAAGAGATAGATAAACAGATTGCCAAACGTTTAGAAGAAGAGTATCTTCTTATGCAACAGTCAAAACTAGCAACCATGGGTGAAATGATAGGTCACATCGCCCACCAGTGGCGACAACCTTTAGCACAACTAGGTGGAGTTTTTATGAACCTTGATTCTGCCTATGAGTTTGATGAACTAGATAGAGACTATCTTAAAGAGAGAATCAAGGAGGGCAATAAGCTTATTAAATATATGTCGCATACCATTGAAGATTTTAGAAACTTTTTTGTACCCGACAGAGAAAAAGAGCAATTTGAACTTAGTCAATATATACAGAGTGCCATGAATATTATTGAAGCAGCGTTAACTTACTATCATATTGAGGTAGAGGTTATTACCCCTAATGAGCCTATCTATGTTACAGGGTATCCTAGCGAATTTTCTCAAGTTATTCTAAACCTTTTAGACAATGCCAAAGATGTACTGATAGAAAGAGAGATAAGTTCTCCCAAAATCACTATTGAGAGTCAAAGTCATGGAGAAGGAGCAATAATTTCTATTAAAGACAATGCTGGTGGTATTGATGAGAAAATCATCGATAAAATTTTTGATATCTACTTTAGTACCAAACTCAAAAAAGGTGGTAGTGGCTTGGGTCTCTATATCTCTAAGCTTATTATAGAGCGTAAAGGTATGGGAAAACTTCACGTCTCCAATGGTGAGGAGGGAGCTATATTTTCCATTTTATTACAAAGTGATAACATCAAAATATAAAATTATTTTATTCCATTCTCTTTACATTTTATGTTGATATAATACTTTCGAAATTTATCAAAAAAAGGAAAAAAAAGAATGAAAAAAAGAGTTGTCATTTTAGAAGCTGAAGGTGGAGCTGATAAGTGGATTGATGGACATAGACGGGATACTATGCCAATTGCAAATGCGTTAAAAGAGAAAGGGTTTGATGCAGAAGTACTCTACTTCCGTGATGAGTGGAGTGACGAAATTTTCAATTATGTTTCAGACTCTTCAGATGCAGTTATAGTAAGAATAAATCCAGGTAATTTACCAAATGGAGAAGCAAAACTTTTTGATATGTTACGACAGCTTCATGACAGTGATGTACAGGTCATGACACACCCAAATACCATGATGCGTTTTGGAGCCAAAGATGCTCTTTCTAAATTAGCCGATACAGATTTAGTAACCGATGACACCTATGCTTATTATGATTATGAAGAGTTTAAAAAGAGTTTTCCAAAGAGTATCTCTTTTGGAACACGTGTTTTAAAACAGAACAGAGGTTCGACAGGGGATGGTATCTGGAGAGTTGAAATTGTTGATAACAAAGTAGATGCCTATGAAGCAGGAGATACCTTACCACTTGATACAGTTATAAAATGTACTGAGGCTGTCGATAACCATGTTGAATATACTTCCCTTGGTAAATTTATTAAATTTTGTAAACAATACATAGAGGGTGACAATGGAATGCTCGTTGACATGCGATTTATGCCTAGAATCGTAGAAGGTGAAATTCGTATCTTGATGGTAGCAAATGAGCCAATCTTTGCTGTGCATAAGAAACCTGTTCAAGAGAAAGATGCCTTCTCTGCAACCATTGCTTCGGGAGCTGAGTATACCTACTATAAACCCGAAGAGTACCCAGAGCTAGTTGATAAATTTGTAAATGCCATTCCTCTGATTTCAGAAAAATTAGGGAAGATTAAAAACACACCAATTATCTGGACAGGTGACTTCATGCTTGATACCGATGAAGATGGAAATGACACCTTCGTGCTTGGTGAAATGAACTGTTCATGTGTTGGTTTCTTTAGTCATTTAGATATGGGCATTCAAGAGAAAGTGGCTGATGAAGTGATAAAAAGAATTAAAGAGAAACAGGTATCCTAAAAACCACTAAATAAGATAAAATTTATCTTATTTAGCTTCTTTTGGTTACAATCTTGTAACCAATTTAACCAAAGGAACCTATTGTTACTCTATATACACGGATTTAGAACAACCAAAAACTCACACAAAGCCAAACTTCTTCAAGCACACTATCAAGAGCATATCATTATCTCTGACCACTCGGTTATACCAAGTCAAGCCATAGAAGATTTAGAAAAAATTATTGAAAATAAAAAAATTACAGGCATTATCGCCAGTTCTCTTGGAGGATTTTATGCCACCTATCTTTCAGAAAAATATAAGCTCAAAACGGTTCTTATTAACCCCTCAGTTAAACCTTATGAGACCACAGATAAATATTTAGGTGAAAATACCAAAGATAACGGTGAGAAGTTTATCTGGGAAAAGGAGCATTTAACAATGTTAGAAAAATTCAAAGTTAATCAATCTGACCTAACGCCCTCTAACTTTTTTCTCTTTTTACAAACAGGTGATGAAGTATTAGATTATAACATTGCACTTGAACATTATCACAATTCAAAACTAATACTTGAAGAGGATGGAAACCATCGATTTAGTGAATTTGAACGATTTTTTGATGACGTTTCACTGTTTTTAGAACCCATTTAACAATATTAGAACAGCCCAATTATGAGTAATTTTTTCACACTCTTAAAACAAATAAAAAAATATGTTTATTTTAGTGCCAACTACACAAATATTTCACTTTTTTAAAAACCTATTTATGGCTTATTAAAAGAATGTCACATTTTTACTATACAATAACGAAAAAAAATATCAACTAAAGGTCTACTATTAATCAAGTCCAAAATTTAGCCATAAACCTTTTATATGTTGAAGACTATAAACCCTTACGAGAAATCACTGCTAATATATTAAAAACTTTTTTCGACAATGTCATAGTAGCCATTGATGGAGAGGATGGGTTTAATAAGTTTAAAAACAACGATATTGATATTGTTATTACTGATATAAATATGCCCAAACTCAATGGCATAGATATGATAAAAAAAATAAGAGCTATAGATAGCGATGTTATAATATTAGTTATTTCAGCACATAGTGAAATAAAATACTTGACAGACAGTATTAAATATCAAGTACAGGGGTACCTTTTTAAACCTCTTGATAAACAACAGTTTAGAGAATCTCTACAGAGTGCTAAAAAGAAAGTACTAGAACGAAAAAAACAGAAAATAAGTGTTCGTCTACTAGAACAGTACCAAGAGATAATCGACTACAGTTCTATTGTCTCTAAAACAAATCCACAAGGTATCATCACCTATGTCAACGATGCTTTTTGTAATATTTCAGGCTATAGCCGAGATGAACTTATAGGGAAAAATCATAATATAATACGCTGTCCAGATGAGTCTAAAGAGACTTTTAAAGAGTTATGGAAGACAATTAACGAGAAAAAAAAGACATGGCAAGGCGTAATAAAAAATCAGACTAAATATGGTGAAGTATACTATGTAAAAACTACCATAAAACCTATATTTAATCCATATGGAGAGGTTGAAGAGTTTATCGCAGTAAGAACACTGATTACAGACATTATTCATCCTAAAAAACAACTTATGGATTTTTTACATAAAGCAGATGAGTCTATGGTTGTATTAATGAAAATAGAAGATTTTCATTATTTAGAGAACTCCTTAGATAAAGATGTTAGTGAAAATATTCAAAAAGAGTTTGCAAAAAAACTTTTCGATTTTCAATCACAAAAGTGTAAATTTTCTAAAATTTATCTTTTAGAGAATGGTGAATTTGTTTTTGCTAAAAAAAAGGATAACTGTGTAGAGGGCATAGATGAGTTCGTTAAAAAATTAAAACTCTTTCAACAACAAATCAACGCTGCCAAAATGAACATAGAACCTATAGACTATGATTTGTCTATTGTTATTAGTTTAAGTCATGGTCAACATGCATTTGAAAATGCTAAAATAGGTTTAGAACATCTTCTAGAGACCAAACAGAGTTTTATTATCGCTAACAAACTACTAGAGCGTAAACAAAACCGTACCAAGAGTAAAATAGAAACCTTTAAAATGGTAAAAAAAGCCATAGACTCATACAATATTGTCTCCTATTTTCAACCTATTGTTGACAATAAAACCAAAGAGATTAAAAAGTATGAGTCACTTGTTAGACTGATTGATGAAGATAACAATATTCTCTCACCTTACCTCTTTTTAGATGCCATAAAAGAGGTAAAATACTACAATCAGGTCTCCTCCATTATCCTCAGTAACTCATTTCAAGCACTTCAGAATACTAATGTTTCAATCTCTATCAACTTATCCATGCTTGATATTGAAAATGAGCAAATCAACAAAAAAGTTTTTAAACTTTTAAAAGAATACAAAGAGAGTTCTCATAGAATTACGTTTGAGCTACTTGAAGATGAAAACGTTAAAAACAGTAACATAGTGAAAAAGTTTATAAATAACGTGAGAGCATATGGTGTACAAATAGCCATCGATGATTTTGGTATGGGGTACTCTAACTTTGAGAGAATCATAGAGTATAAACCTGATATTTTAAAAATTGATGGTAGTTTAATTAAAAATATAGAGCATAGTGAGTTTTCACAACATATGGTTGAAGCCATTGTTGCATTTACTAAAAAAAGAGAGATTAAAACCATTGCAGAGTTTGTTGAAAATGAAAAAATTTATAACATTGTTCGTAAATTAGGTGTTGATTGTTCACAAGGGTACTATTTTGGTAAACCCGAAACACTCCCATTAAATACTTAAGAGTTTAAGATACCTTAAACGTAACTATTTTTCAGAAATAACATCATCAAAATCATTATTTTAAAATTGTAATTGTTTGATATTCGTAACACGGGTAGACACATCGGTCTACCCCTACAGGTCGCATAGGTTGAACAACATCAATTTATCTTCATATTAAATTAAAAAATCCATCCTAAAACCATACATTTTAAACCTATTGAACCGTAGGGGCAGACCAATGTGTCTGCCTAAACATTTGCATACTAACAAATTTATCATTTTAATAAAATCCCCTAAGTCGGGTCATTGGTTTGTGAATAGCCCATAAGCTGGGCAGTGTTTAAAATATGTGAAACTATTAATTATCTTAACAGTGCTATTTTATGGAGCTTTTGCAAAAAGTTTGCAAACTGTTTTCGGTTATCTATGGTCGATAAATCGACCACAAATCTACTTTTTATCCCCAGTGACCACTGAAAATGAGATATCTGCTATCTCTTTATGCTTCTTAATAAATACATTAATCTCATCAAGTGTTATCTTCTCAGTGAGCTTTAACTCTTCCAGTGTAGAACCTAATGGTCGGTTAGTGTAATACTCTTGAAATGCACGATTTAGACGCTGTGAAAGGGTTTCAGTTCTAAGAGGTTGTGAACCCAATAGGAACTGTTTAGAAGCATCTAGCTCCTCTTGTGTAACACCCTTGTCTATAAAGGTTCCAATTACCTCTTTAACACTC
>JAHZJZ010000379.1 GCA_022600655.1 Campylobacterota bacterium
GAGGAAATGAGTTTCAAACCCTATAAGGGATAACGTTCAAATGATGCTTTTTCTACACTCCAGTACATTTACTCTGAGTTTCAAACCCTATAAGGGATAACGTTCAAATATTTTTACACGGATATTCAGGCACAGTTCGAAAAGTTTCAAACCCTATAAGGGATAACGTTCAAATAGCAATAAATTAGCTATTTTATGGTCTTTTTGAAATATTTGAACAGTTTTATTTTATCTAAAGTAGACTTAATAATGAAATAAAAGAATGAAAGATACCTATATATAGGAAGGTTCTAAAACTTAAATATAGCTTCAAAGAGTTGTACCTGTTTAAAAGTGCTAAAAACCATATATTTGATAAAGTATAGCATAACTTACTCTAAAACAAACGGCTCATATTCGCTCGTCTCAACCACATTACGTTTTATGCGATTAACTTCACGGCGTATCACTTGCCTCCATGTTAATTTCTGCTCTCCTATCATCGTCTGTTCTGTCATTTTTTTTATGATTTTTAACTCTATCTTCTTTATCGCTTCATTGGTAAATCTTATTCTGCCACTATCGGTTTTGAAATCTTTGGTTGTAATCTCACTTTTATTTAACATCGAAAAGATGATATTGTCCCCAATCACAGGTTTAAATATCTCAGCAATATCCAAATGCAGACTCAAAGCTCTATAGTTGGGTTCATGTAAAAAGCCTATGCGTGGGTCAAGTTCAGTTTTGTAAATCTCACTAAGAACAATGTTATAGATTCGTGTATTGACATAAGAGATAAATGAGTTTAACTTATCAGTTGGAGGCTGTTTACTTCGTGCAGTAAATTTAAAACTTTTTTGATTTTTAATAATACCATTCCATGCCCGATAGTAGTTCTTTTGAAATGCTCCCTCACTTGCCATCACCTCACCTATGTTTTTGGCTTTTTCCAAATTGTCTAAATATTGCTCAACCTCAAACTCTACCTTGTACTTTTTACAGTTGTTTGCTCCATTAACAAAATGACCTTTGGTAACCTGTTTTGCAAGATAGAGCCGATGCACCTCATCGTCAAAAGCTCTTAACTGTTGCAGTAGTACAAAACCACTTTTGTTAACAGAGTTTGAGGTATTGGGAAAAAAGTTTCCTCTAAAACTCTGAAATGGACTAAAAAAATGGAGTAAAATATTATTGTCAGCTATAAATGCCATAGTATAGCTGTCCAAATCAACCTTGGCTAAAATATAGATTTCATCTATACCCTTGATAGGTAAAGGCTTTGAGCTAACCACATTAAAATCTTCATCATATCGGTCAAATTTTAAGTTGTTGGCTTCTCGTCGTACACGTCCTGCATTAATTAAAAAATGCGTTCTGTCAGATTTTTGCATTATGAAAATATCCCTTCATTTTTATCTAGTCCTATCACTATTCGTTCAGTATAGTTGAGTCGTGTCGATTCATAGATAATAATTGAATCCAACTCCCCATCGGCTACTTTTGCTAAATGAGCTTTAAGTTTTCTAAGGTCACTGGGTGTTATCTCCCCTTCAAAAACTGAAAACTGTATTCGAGTGAGGTATTTTTCTACCTCTTTACGAATTTTATAGCTGTTGTCCTTCTCTTTCTTGGCTCTATCGGCTATATCATAAAATAGAATCACGTACATTTTTTAAAATCCTCTCTCTTATGTCGGTGTTTTCGTGCGAAAACACTCTACAGACAATAATCCCGATACCCACACCCCTTACAAAATTTGTTCTCTACAAACGGTGGTGGCGTTACTTGACTTAAAAACTCACTCACTTCAACCATAAGCTCCTCTATCCTCTTCATATTTTCCTCATTTCCCTCTACAAATATAACCGTACGACCTGAAATCACTTTGCCATTGATTACTTTGAGTTTGAGTGAGGTTTTGAGTTGCCACATATAAAAAAGCAGTTGCATCTTTGCCCCTTCAGGATTGCTCATGCTCTTTTTATACTCCGTGACCAAGTAATGCCCACGCTCTTTTCCTATCTTGTCAAATTTGAGATTAGAGAAGGGGAAGTTATGAAGCTGTTCCTCTTTTATCTCTGCCAATGCTTTACCCATCAAAATATTTTCATCATACTGGTCAGCATGAATTTTTCGGCTATAGAGCCACGCTTCACGAGGGCAGGTGGCGTAGTAGTGGATTAGGGTTCCGTTTAGGAGGGTTGGGTCAAAGTTAGTCATCACCAAATCCTATATCACTTGCCTCTAGCTCATCGGGTTTATATTTTTTAACTCCATACGAATGACTATACTCAACTGCACCAGCAGGTAAAAAAATCATCTCATGCAAAGATTTAACATTACCAATAGGAGTAGCAAATTTTTCAATATCTTTTTTATTGACATTAACGCCATGTTTTAACATCTTTTTCACCTCTCCTTGAATCAAATCTTTTTGTCTAAATTTATCTTTCTCCTCTTTTCTGATTCTGTAAAGTTCATTTTGTATTGTTTGTATAAATCCATCATAAGGCTCTACTATAATCAGCTGTTTAAAATCTCCTCCATCCATCAACTCTTCTATCTTTTTATGAATATCAAAAAACTCTAACTTCTCTATCTCTTTATCAATATAGAAACTCTCTAGCTGTTTGTGAATCTTATCAAAATAGAGTTTGCTTATCTCAAAAATATTGGACTCTTCAACATTTTCATTTTCTAAAACTTCAAATATGGCTTGACTAATCTGCTGTAAATCTCCATAAATCAGACTGCTATATTCACAAATATCATCAAAAATATAGAGTGTTCCTTGATTGACTCCAAAATGACGATTGACACGCCCTGCTGTTTGAATAATCGAACTAATAGGTGCAACCTCTCTAAAGCCTACTTCAAAATCCAAATCAACTCCTGCTTCTATGGATTGCGTTGAGATGAGTAAGATTTTAGAATCATTTTGCTTTAAGCGTTCACTTACTATTTTAATGGTTTTTTGTTTATCACTATCGGTCATATAGCCATTAAGCGAGTAACACTCAAACTCATCTTTAAACTTTAAGTAAAGCTCTTGGGCTTTTTTAATGGTATTGACCACGCAGAGTGTATGTTTGGTTTGAGCTTCCTCTTCTACTTTTTGTATTAAACTCTCTTGTCCATTCTCTAAACTCAACCACTTTAAAACATATCTATTTTGCTCTTTAAAATAGTTCAAATCTGAAATCTCTCTAAACTCTCCCTCCACAACTGGCATGGTTGCCGACATAAAGATAAACACCGTATCCATCTGCTCTGAAATCAGTTCACAAAGTTTGATGAAATCTTGCCTGAAAACATAGGGAATAGCTTGTGCCTCATCTATAATCACTACAGCATTTCTAAACTGATTAAACTTTACATTGTCTCTATTTGTATTACCAAAGAGTGCAAAGATTATCTGATAGAGTGTCGTAATATTTATCTCTCCACTAAAAGAGGTCATCAAAAATTTTACTTGTGAGTATCTATCTTCGTCCACATCTTCATTAATGGTTGTTTTATGGTGTACTTTAAAGATATCTATATCATCTTGGTTAAAAATATCTGCAATAACCTTTTCTGTCTGGTCAATAATAGAGGTAAAGGGCAAGGCAAATATAATCTTCTCTTTGTTAAATTTTAGGGAAAACTCCAATGCTGTAAGTGTCTTTCCATAACCTGTAGGAGCAGTAAGCGTAAAAAGTTTATGCGTAGTATCAAAATTGTTTAAAACAAATTTTCTAAAATCATCTCTCTTTTTATGATAGGGAAAGTTATTATTGATGTAGCTTGTTAAAACAGACTTCTCAATTGGTTTTTTAGGCTCTTTCCCTATACCAAATATCGCCTCATACTTATCACTATAAATCAGTGACGCATAGAGTTTTTTAAAA
>JAHZJZ010000380.1 GCA_022600655.1 Campylobacterota bacterium
AATTTTAAAAATTTAGAAATTGGTGACTTTATCAAAATGGTTGGTAAGATTACTGGAAAAAATATTTTAGTAGATGGAGAGATAAAGGGTAAAATAAACTTTGTATCTAACAAACCCATTGAAAAAAGTGAACTAATCCCTTTAGCCAATGCCATTTTAGAGAGTAAAAAAATGACCCTTATCAATAAAGGGGAGTACTACCAAGTTGTTAAAAGTAATGATGCAGCGGGAGAGGGAACTGAAGTGCGTGACACCATTGGAACGGGAGGTACTATGAGAACCGTAGTATTCCAACTCACCAATGTTAATGCTGCTGTTATTCGAACCAAAATCAAACCTCTCTTACACAAAAGTGCTAAAGTGATATCATTTAAAAAAAATAACCTTTTAGCCATTACTGCTTATCCTCATGCACTTAAGTCAATTAAACAACTGATTGATAAAATTGAAAATAAACAGGGCAGTACCAGTCGTATTGTAACGTTACAAAATGCTTATGTAAAAGATATTTTTCCCAATATTCAAAGCATGTCAAAATCTCTTTTTGCTCAAGATATTGCCAGTGAAAAAGTTAGTGTTATGCAAGATCAAAGCAGTAACTCTCTGATTTTAGTAGGTAATGGAAAAAATATTAATACTCTTGCACGATACATTCAACAACTTGATACAGAGAGACAAACAGATGATGATATGCAGAGGATGTATGTTATTCCTCTAGAGAACTCAAATGTCGAAGAGATGGAGAAGATACTTAGTAGACTCCTACCTCAAATGACTGGACATATGAGTGTAGGAGGAGGGATTAATGCTGTAGGGAATGCACCCATACCCCCAGCAGTACCTGCTACTGCAGCTAAAAGTAGTAGAACCCCTATAAATAAAGATGCGAAGGTTAAAAAAGCTGTCATTGCCAGTGATTTAGAGAGAAATGCTCTCATTGTTTTAGCCAATGCTGCACAGATACAAAATATACGTGAAACCATCAAGTTACTGGATATCGAAAAATCTCAGGTATATATCCAAGCTAAAATTGTTGAGGTCAATACTAATCTAGCTGAAAACATTGGTATTAAATATGGATTTACAGGTGGAGGTATCACCTCAAATGGTATTTTTTCCCTTTTAGGTAATGCAGGAGCTGCCCCTCTGGCTGTCTCTAGTGAACTTCTTGGATTTATGAGTAATCAGAGTACACAGTTTGATAACAATGGAAATGCGTATACTACCACCAATAAAGCTTTTGAGTTTGATAGTGGGATTAAAGAGGTATTTGCAATGGGTGCCAAACTAGATCTTCTTAAACAAAATGGAGCCGCACAGATACTCTCTGAGCCTTCTGTTCTGAGTACCAATAATAAAGAGTCATCTATTTATGTAGGTAGAACTCAATCTATTATTACCCAGTCACAACAGAGTACTCAGGGAGCATCAGCTGTACTTAACAACTACAGTCGAGAAGACATCGGTATTACTTTAAAAGTAAAACCAAGACTTTCAAGTAATAACAAAGTAAACCTTGAAGTAGAAACAACCATTGAAGACATTTTACCTGGATCAGGAGCATCTGCTGATAGACCAACCACAACTAAAAGATCGGTCAATACCAACGCTATTGTAAACCATGGTGAGACTATTATCTTGGGTGGACTTATCAAAAGTGCCACAGGTAACAGTTCAACCAAGGTACCAATTTTGGGAGATATTCCTATTTTAGGTAAACTATTTACCTCAAAAGGTGAAGAGAAGAGTAAAATAAATGTGGTTGTCTATCTTACTCCTTATATTATAAAAACCAGTACAGATTTAAAAGCTTTACGTAAAAATCTTAATGAACTAAATACCATACAGCAGAAATTTAACAAACTGGTTTTAAGTAAGCTAGAACGAAAGAAACTAGGGATTGAAGAAGATAAGCGACATGTAACCTTTGCTACAGAATCACAAACTTTCCATGAATCTTCAGCAAAAAGTGTCATTGGCGATAACTATGTAGCCCCAAAAGCGTCTAACAGACAAATAGAAACAACCAATACTCCTATAGAAAACAACTATCTACCTGAGAAGAGTTATGAAGTTGAAACGATTACAGACCCTGTTCAGAGCTATGAAACAGAAAACACATCAGCTGTAAGAAGTGAATCTATCTTAGACTCTATCAATCAACCAAACCAAACCATTGACTTAGATCAGATAAATACAGGGATAGAGTACAATGAAGGTACAACCTTTACCGATGAAAATGTTAGATAAACTTGAAAAATATAGGAGTATACAATGGTAAGACTACCCTTTATTGAAAATATTGACCTTGAACCTATTTGGAGTGAAGAGATTGACAATAAGTTGGCCATGAAACATCATCTTCTATTTGCCTATGTTCAAGAAAAAAAATGTACCATTGTCGAAAAAAAGAGCTTAGCATCAGCACTAAATTATCTCTCAAAATTAGACATAGACTACCCTATTGTAGAAGTTGATAGTGATAGTTTTGAAAGATTGAGTAATAAGTTTTTAGAACTTAAAACAGGTAGTGATTTTGATGCCATTGAGACAGAGAGTGGAGATGATGTTATTGAAGTAGAATCAGATTTACTTGACTTTATACGTAACTCGCAAGATCTTCTCTCAAATGAAGAGTCAGCACCTGTTGTTAAGCTGGTAAACTCACTCTTTTTTCAAGCCATTAAAAAGGGAGCAAGTGATATTCACATCGAAACCCTAGAGAAAAAAGGTGAAGTACGTCTAAGAATCGATGGTGCATTAAAGAAACACTTAGACATCGATAAAAACATCACAGGATTGGTTATCTCAAGAATTAAAGTTATCTCAAACCTTGATATCTCAGAAAAAAGAATTCCTCAAGA
>JAHZJZ010000381.1 GCA_022600655.1 Campylobacterota bacterium
ACATTTTTAATAACAGTTTTACTCTCAGGTGTAATCGCTGCAGCCACTGCAAAAAAGAATCCACTAGATGGGTCAGCAGGAACGGTAATATCAAGAGGCTCAAGTGGATTATCAATTGGCGTAATCTCTATCCATCCCTCTTCTATATTTTTAATGGTTGCACCCATACCATTTAACATACGCTCTGTATGGTCACGTGAAAGCAGGTTTTCCTTGTAGTAACTCTTGTCATCAGCTTGAAGTGCTGCTAAAATAAGAGCTGATTTTACTTGTGCTGAGTCGATAGGAGAGTGGTAACGAAAAGGTTTAAGTTTAGCTCCACGTATGGCTAGAGGGGCTAGGTTTCCATCTTCTCTTCCATCTATTTTAGCCCCTACACTACGTAGAGGGTTGGCAACTCTTTTCATTGGTCTGGCTCTTAAGTATTTATCACCTGTTAAAATAAATGAACCCTCAACTCCTGCAAGTAGTCCTGAGTAGAGTCTCATGCCTGTTCCTGCATTTCCACAGTCAAGAATATCACTAGGTTCTGTTAGCTTTTCTGGAGGGATAATCTCTACACTAGAGCCATCCCTATAAATAGTAGCACCCAACTGTTCAGCGATTGAGAGTGAAGCTAGGGTGTCTTCTCCTAAAAGAAAGTTCTTAACCTTTGAGGGTTTGTTACTAAGCAGTGAAAACATGGCACATCTATGAGATATAGATTTGTCAGGTGCTATGGTTTCACACTCTAAGTTAAAAGCGTGAGTGTGAGGTAGTATGTTTATATTTTTCATCGAAGTTTGGCACCATAGGCTTCTTCTAAGCTACTTACAATTGTGTTAACGGTCTCTTCAATACTGCTATCTTCTAAGGTTCCTTCTAAAGATTGAATAAAGAGACGAATCGTCAGACTCTTTTGCTCTTCTAGTGATGCATCTTCATAAACATCTACAGGGTAGTACTTTTTTAGTAGAGGTAAGTTGAGTGATTCAATGGCTGTTGATACTTGATTGTATGGTAAGTTTTTATCAACCACTAAACTTAAGTCTTTATAAACCCCTTGGAATTTTGAAATAGCATTGGCATTGATATGTTGTGGAATCAATGCATCAAATGAAATTTCAGCAATAAATGTATCAGATAAATCAAAGTCATCAGCAACCGTAGGGTGTAACTTACTCATAAATCCACACACTTCATCATTGATGATAATATCAGCTGATTGGTAAGGGTGGATTAATGCATTGTTCTGACTGTTACTTCGTAGTTGGAAATCCCCAATAACAGCTGAGAGTTTTTTCGTAAATGTCTCAAAGTCAATCATTGCTGGTTTACCATTGTTGGTTACATTTTCACTCTCTTTTTGTCCTGAAATAATAAAGCTTAATACCTCTTTTTCTCTACGGTTTTCATCAAAAATAGTTCCAATTTCAAAAAGAGAAATTGATTTTTTTGAGTAACTTACATTTCGTTTCGAAGCAATTAAGAGATTAATCAAAATGGTACTTCTCAAAGTATTTAAATCTTCCGTAATAGGGTTGATAATATCAAGCTCTTCTCTAATGAGAGGAAACTCATATTTTTCTAAGAGAGATTTATCTGAGAATGCATAAGAGACAGTTTCATAAAAACCAGCTGCAACAGCACTTTGGCGTATGGCTTTTTTAGCATGGTAACGTTGAGTAGTTGGATTGGTTCGTTGTGCTTCAGCAAACTTTAGTGCTTTGGCTTCAATATTATCAATACCAATAATCCGTACAATCTCTTCAGTGATATCTTGAATATTTTCTATGTCATGTCTAAACTTTGGAATGGTAGCCCCAAAATTCTCTTCAGCTGAGCTTTGGACTCTAAAACCAAGTGAGGTTAAAATACTAAGTATCTCTGCCTTATCAATTTTTCTTCCAATCAGCTCTGAAATCTCTCTATCATTGATGGTAATGATTTTGGACTCAAGCTCCTCTTCTAATGAGAGTGAACCATCAAAAAAGTTACATCCACTATAGCTCTCAAGTAGATACATAAGGTACTTTGTTCCCATAGAGAGGTCTGGCTCACTTCCTCTTGAGGTATTGTAGTAAAGCTCATCGGTCTCAAGACCTTTTGCTGCTACAGCATCGACTAAAGTATCAGGGTTAATATAACTTGCTTCAAAGAGTACCTTCACTGTCTCATCATCAGCTTTGCTCTCTTCATTTTGAGAGACCCCTAAGATTGAGAAAGGTTTTCCATTGGCTTCAATATGGGTAATTTCATCTTCCATTGAAGCTGTAATGGTAATTTTATCATCCTCTTCAACCAACATCTCTCTGGTCTTATAAGCACGTAACACAACACCTGTCGTATGGGTGACATATTTAACCACATTGGCTAAAGCATTCTCTTTGGTGGCATCAATAAATGCTAGACGCAAGGCAAAAACAAATGAAGTGTGTAGCTCTTGAACATCTGCCATTACATATTTGAGTGAACCATTGATTTTAGTTGAAGCTTTAAGCTCTGCTACACGTGCAAGTCCAATCTTTTCTTGGTTTTGACTCTCGTAGTCAAATACTCTAAGAGGAATATCTAACGCAGCACTCAAATCACGTGCTACACCATAGATACTTAAACAGTCACCACGGTTGGCTGTGAGTTCTAGCTCTATAACGGTGTCTGCAACTCTATCATACTCATTTAAATCTTTTCCCAATTTAAGTTTACCAATACTCTCATCGAGTATCATAATACCATCACCAAGATTTGGAAGACCAAGTTCAGAGGCTGAACAGACCATCCCTTCACTCTCTACACCACGAAGTTTAGCATGTTTGATTTCAAAGTCATCACCTAGCTTTGCTCCAATAGTCGCAACAGCCACATACTCAGCATCAACAACATTGGCTGCACCACATACAATCTGTCGTGTGGCATTCCCTATGTCAATTTGACAAACATTCAGTTTATCAGCATCTGGGTGTTTCTCGCATGAGAGTACTTTTCCTACTACCACCTTATCAGGTATGTGATAGGTTTTTATACTATCAACTTCCAAACCAATACTGTTAAAAGTTTCATAAAGTTTTTCATTGCTAACTTCACTTATGTCAATAAAGTTATTTAACCATGTTCTTGTAACGATCATCTAAACTGCTCCAGTAGTCTTGTATCTCCCTCAAATAACATTCTAAGATCAGGAATTTTATGTAGTAACATTGCAAATCTCTCAATACCCAGTCCAAAGGCATAACCAGAAACATCTTCATAGTTTACAGCTTTAAATACATTAGGGTCAACAATTCCACACCCTAGTACCTCTAGCCATCCTGTATCTGAACAGACACGACAACCTTCACCCTCACAGAAGATACATGAGATATCAACCTCAGCTGATGGTTCGGTAAACGGGAAGAAACTTGGTCTAAATCGTATCTCTACCTCTCCAAACATATAGTGCAAGAAATCAGAAAGAATCGCTTTAAGGTTTGCAAAGCTCACTTCTCCTTTACCTTCAACTACCAGTCCTTCGATTTGATGGAACATTGGGGTATGTGTTAAGTCATAATCTTTTCTAAACACAGCCCCAGGTGCAATCATCCTAATAGGAGGTTTGGTCTCTAACATGGTTCTAATCTGTACAGGTGAAGTGTGGGTTCTAAGTACCCCTCCATCTTTACAGAAAAAGGTATCTTGCATGTCACGTGCAGGGTGATTTTTAGGAAGATTTAGGGCTTCAAAGTTATGGAAGTCATCTTCCACTTTTGGTCCATCTTCAATTGAGAAGTTAAGGGCAATAAAGTAGTCGATAATTTTATCCATGGTCGCCATGACAGGATGCAGTGCTCCCTTAGCTTCAAGGTTACTATAGAGTGATACATCAATGGCTTCAGCCTTGAGTATTCTCTCTATTTCTTCTTTTTTAAGCAGTTCATAACGTTCATCATAAAGCTTTTGTAGGTTGGCTTTACTTTTGTTTAGACCTTCTGCAAAAGCTTTTTTTTCTGGACCAGGGACATCTTTTAGCTTTGCAAATTCAGCAGCTAAAGCACCCTTTTTACCAAAAAGTTCTATTCTAATTTTTTCTAATGACCCAAGTGAGTCGGCTTGAGTAACTTGTTCTTCTAAGTGTTTCAAAATAACCTCTATTCAATTATTTTATTTTGTGGGATTTTAGCGAAAATATACTAATAGTGGGATTGATTGTGATATAATCTTAGAAAATTTAGTAGCAGGAGAAATGATGTGTATTTTTTGTAAAATTGTTGAAGGTGAGATTCCAAGTAATAAAGTTTTAGAAAATGATGACTTTATAGCATTTCATGATCTCTATCCAAAAGCACCAATCCATATTTTGATTATTCCAAAAGAGCATGTAGCGTGTTTTCAAGAAGTTTCAGGAGAGATGATGGCAAAGATGACTCCATTTATACAAGAGGTTGCAACCCTAACAGGTGTAGACAAAAGTGGATACAGGCTTACAACCAATAATGGTGATGATGGTGGACAAGAGGTTCATCACTTACATTTTCATCTAATGGGTGGGGCAAAACTACCATTTGAACATAGAAGTGACGATACACATAGCAGTTTATAGGAAACGGAGGCTTTAGCCCCGAAAAAACGAAATGTATAGAGAGATTAAATGAATTTAGAACAGTTAGATAAACAGTATGTACTTCAAACATACGCACGAGACTATACCAACTTTGTAAAAGGTGAGAGTTCAACACTTTTTGATGAAGTGGGTAAAGATTATATAGATTTTGCATCTGGAATTGCTGTAAACTCTATAGGACATAATAACCCAACCTTGGTCAATGCTCTTTGTGAACAGACCAAAAAAATGATACATATTTCAAACCTACAAGTGATAGAGCCACAAGCTAAATTGGCTGAGCAGATTTGTAAACTTAGTGATTATGATGGAGCTATCTTTTTTGCAAACTCAGGAGCTGAAGCAAATGAGGGTGCTATTAAAATCGCTAGAAAATATGGTGAGACCAAGTTTGATAAAAAACGATATAAAGTTTTAACACTTGAACACTCATTTCATGGACGAACCATTACCACAGTAAAAGCAACAGGGCAGGAGAGTTTTCATACGCCAAACTTTTCACCCTATCCTGATGGATTTGCTTATGTTGATAATATTGAGAGTATCTACAGTAACATTGATGATGAGACGGTAGCTGTACTTATTGAACTGGTTCAAGGTGAAGGTGGGGTTCAACCATTTGAACGAGAAGCGGTTCAAAAATTGGCAGCCTTTTTAAAAGAGCAGGGTATTTTACTTATTGTCGATGAGGTGCAAACAGGTATCTACCGTACAGGTGAGATGTTGGCTTCAAATCTTTATGAGATAGAACCAGATATTGTGACCATGGCAAAAGGTCTAGGTGGTGGAGTACCCATCGGTGCTGTGATGACGAAACATAAAGATATTTTAACAGCAGGTGACCATGGAAGTACCTTTGGTGGAAACTATCTGAGTACCACAGCTGGACTAGCTGTTTTAGAAGTCTTAAGTGGACTTTATGATAGTGGAAAACTTCATGAAACACTCATTTACTTTGAGACAAAGCTTCAAGAGATAGCCAAAAAATATAGCAATCTCTTTGAGAAAGAGGTCGGTTTAGGTCTGATGAGAGGTCTACGTGCAAAAGATGCAGACACACTAGGGGCTGTCGTTAAAAACAGTATGAGTGAAGGTCTTATCGTGCTTAAAGCAGGACGTAATACGGTGCGATTTTTACCATCGTTAACCATTACAAAAGCTGAGATAGACGAAGGATTCGAGCGTTTTGAAAAAGCTATTTCTTCTATTTAGTATTACCCTAACTTCTCTTTTTGCTGAAGAGGAGTTAAGTGATATTTTGTCGGACAATAAAAGCCAACTTTTAGAACAACAAAAAGAGCAGACTCAAAATCAGACTTCTCAGTTAGAGAAGTCTTGGGTTAACCCTATAGTCGTACAGTACTCCAAAAATTACTCAAGCCAATTTCCTGACACCATAGGAACAGGGCAGTTTGTTATCTCTGTTGACCAGCCTATCTTTAAAATGGGTGGTATCTGGGCAGCGATAAAATATGCTAAAGCTCTAGGTAAAGCCAATGAGATAGAGATAGA
>JAHZJZ010000382.1 GCA_022600655.1 Campylobacterota bacterium
AAAACTCGTTGGCGATGACACAAAACCCCAGTAAAGAGCTAGAAAAGTTGGCACAGTTTAATGCAGGAGTGATTCTATTTTTGATGGATAGAATCAACACGATTGAAGATATTTTCAAAATTTCTTGACCTCTATCAATAGAATTAAAAAAGAGTATAATTTTAAAAACACTTAATAGGTCAAAATCATGCACTTCAACGGCTTCCCCCAAGAGGGTCTAACATTTTTAAATGAAATTATTAGCAACAACTCAAAAGAGTGGCTTGATGCCAATCGAGATAGATACGAACAGTACATCGTCACACCCAACAAAGCTTATGTCGAAGAGATGGGGGAACACTTACAAATCCTCATCCCCTCTATCAATGCCATTCCTAAAACCAATAAATCACTCTTTCGTATCTACCGAGATGCACGGTATCATCTAAGTGACCCCATAAAAACACGCATCGGCATTATCTTTTGGCAAGGTCAAACCCACCGTATGCAAAGCAGTGCTTTTTACATGCACTATGAACCCCATGAAGTCTTTATTGCCACAGGCATACGTAATTTTAAACCATCCCTACTTGCTACCTACCGAGAGTACATTCAAAATATAGAAAAAAGAACCGAACTGCACCATATACTTGAAGAGCTAAAAGCCAAAGGGTATCAACTACCTGAACCCAGTTACAAACGCTACCCTCTAGGCTTTAATAAAGATGAACCTTATGCCTATTTGGCTCTGTACCGTTGTATGTATGCTTACAGCACTTTTGTGCCTGATAAAGTATTCCACTCAGAAAAGATAATCGAAAGAAACTTTAAAGTTTATGAGGATATGTTTGACCTGCAACAGTGGGTTTATGGGTTGACGGTTTTTGGGGTTTAATAGTATTCGTCCTTAAATAGAAAATGAATCTAAGAGACATCAACACCCTAAAAGAGTATAATAACAAAAAATACCAAAGGTACTCAATGTGCGACTTTAATACCCTAGATGATGAACAGAAACTACTATATTATGAAAAGCTAATGGCTCATGCCAATGCTTATGGTGGAGTAAACTTTTTTCTCCAACTCTTAGAAGCCATCAGGGAGACCAAACCTCATCCACTTACAAGCAGACATAGCGATTTCATTTTTCATATAGGTAATATCAAATGGGGAAAAGTTATTTTTAATGACAAAATCTTACTACTTACACAACTGCGTAGAGAAGAGAGTAAAAGAGGGAATTTCTTGCCTTCAAAAGAGGCTAAAGGTTATAAAAAAGCCCTAAACCTTGTACGAACACTAGCCCCTATTACATTTACTGTTAGACCTAAGTACAAAGAGGATGGTGAGGGGTTTAGCTTTCCAGTTTTTGACAAGATAGATGAGGAGACGATCAAACTCAATCCTATTTTTGATGTTCTCTTTTTCTGCTCTCTTGATACGGTAAAAAAGATACTCAACTATAAATAGTAGTACATTAATACTTCCTCTTCAAAACCACCAAGTAGATAAAATCTTTGATAATCAATCCAAAAGAGAAGACCCAAAGTATATTCATAATGGTATTTGATGAGTAGTCAAGCCCAAAATAGAGCAGTGGTAACCCTATAACAATGAGCCACTTTATGTAATTTCATTGTTTAAAAAACAGGCGTACCATCGGCTTGATGTGTCGTTGCCTCACCACCTTGTGCCTCAGCTGCTTCACGGGCTTCTCGTTCTGCTTCATAAGTATTCATCTCCATACGTACTTCATGGATTTGTTGTGGGGTGACATTGTCATCAGATTGCCATGCAATCTCTATGTCATTACCATACTCTGCACCGATGGCTTCGATTTTAGTGGCATATTCACTGATACTCAAACAAATCTCCATATGATTCTCTTCTGTGGTATCGTTTAACTCGATGTACCAACGCCCTAATGGATTGGTTTTAATCGTTGATTGTATAAGAACGGACATCTGATGTCTCCTTAAATTTGTAGTATTTTGATTATAACTAAATAGTTTTATAACAGACATTGACAAAAGTCAAGTACTAAGCATAACTTTTGACTATAATAACATTATGACTTTTATAATTATCAAAACCATTCACCTATTTGCAGCCTTTATCTATGGAGGTTTTCTGATTACCGACAACCTCTTTTTAAACAAAATGCCAAGAAACCTTAGTGCCGATGAACACAGCAAAGCACGTGAATCATTTATGATGTTTGTACGTAAGGTCGTTCCACCCAGTCTTATTGTAGCTGTTCTAACAGGGCTTTATCTCATCAGTCAAGTGTTTGGTGAAGTCAGTGAAAACGGCATGAGTAGTTTTCAAATTATGCTTTCGATTAAAGCCTTTTTAGGTATCTGGTTGGGAATCCGTGGGTTTAATCAGGTATATCTGAAAATACAACCTTTTGTTTTTAAAAGCCACCTCTTACCATTTGCTTTTGTGGTGACCATTATCTTTTTCTCTCAGGTGATGTACTTTTAGAGGAGTTTTTTACTAGATATCTTGCAAAACTAGGAACCGATGGCTTTAGCCTCGTTATGTTCAGGACTAAAGTCCAATGCCAATGAATTAAGCTTTTTTGACGAAATAGTTCGGGTGTAAACACGCCGATTCCGAAAATGCAGATTGCATA
>JAHZJZ010000383.1 GCA_022600655.1 Campylobacterota bacterium
ATACTTTAATTAAATAGAGATTATTTTTCATTCAAGTTATGAATTCTCACAAAGAGTAGGAGAGTAGCCATTAAGCTCCCTAACTCTCTGTTCATCTTCCAAAATATACACCAACAGTGACTTACAAAACTCCGAATAACAGACAATATTTTTCTGACCTATATGTTCACTATGTTTGTACTGCATATGCAGATAATCTTGCTCTTGATGTTTTAAAAGTAGTACGCCAGAAAAGAAAAAGAGTGAGTGGTTTAACCGTTCGACTAACTCATCAATCTCTGAAATTTGCTCCATATTTATATCTGCATAAATCATGTCACAATGTTTGGCTCTTAGGTGGTCTAATATATGGTGAAATAGATGATAAAAATCTGATTGATTATACTCATCGATAATAATGGTAGCGATATTATGGTGTGGTTCAAAGGTATAGTGAATCTTTGAGTGTTTTGACTCTATCTTTTTTGTGGGTAACCAGTATTGAATATCAGCACAGTTTTGATAGATTTCTACAATTTTATCTTTATAGATTTTTGGAATAAACAGCTCTTTTTCTACAGGTTGTAGAAGTTTATACCCTATAAGCACCGAACCTCTTTTTTCCATCTCAGCTAAGGCGTTACCTTTGAGTTTAACGGTGTTGACCAGTTTTCCAATTTCTAAGGCTGTCTCATAAAAGTTGTGTTTTAGATTGCTTTTCTGACTGTAGGTATGGTACATAATCGCTTCACCATAAAGAGCATGAAGTCTAAGCCGTTTAGCTTGAACAAGCAGTTGGTCAAACATCTTGTTCATTAGCCCTCGACCCTGAAATTTTGGTGAGACTACGGCGATGCCTACTTCAGCAATATTACTATCTTCTAACAGAACAAAAGCGAAATGCCCTACTATCTCTTGATGGTTCTCTACCACTATCGAGTAAAATTTTGCTCCATGGTGTTCTAAAATCTTAGAAGGGTAGTAGAACATATCTTTTACATAACTCAGTCCATAGTTCTCATAAATCAGTCGAGAGATACCACTCTCATCACCTGCTTGGAAAGGTCGTATTTTAAGATGTTCTTGATGACCCTTCTGTGAGATGCTAGTCTCTTCAACACTTTTAACCTCATGAACAATCGATTGAGAGGAGTATTTAACAATAGTAAATTTTTTCCCTTCTGTACCTAAGTTCTCATACTTAAACCTATCCATTAACCTAGAGACTTTTCCTAATCCTCTATTCTCCTCTTTGTCAATAGTGTGTGATGCCATAGGAATACCTCTATCGATTACATCAATACGAATCCCATGTAAAAAGAGATGATACTCAATCTGAATCAATCCATCTCTATCTTTGTAAGCGTGTTGAATGCTATTGCTAATCAACTCTTTAAGAGCAATATCCAATTTTTTAACATCCTCTTGAGTAAAGGCTTTAGTTAACTCCAAGAGAGCATGATGAACAATAGGATAGTACTGCAGACTGTTTGGAATTTTTATAGAGACACTGTTTTTCATCTTTAACTCCTAAGCATAAACGAATTAGGAATCGAAAGCTTTAGCTTCGCTTTTCGGGGCTAAAGCCTCCGACTCCTAGGTTGCCAAACATAAATTAATGCGAATGCAAATACTCCATCGCTGTCGCACCTAACACTTTCATACCTACTTTTAAAGCATCATCATCGACATCGAACATCGCATTGTGTTGTGAGTAGTCGGTTCCCTTTTCGTGGTTGGCACTTCCAAGTCTAAAGAAACTTCCAGGGACAATCTTAAGGTACTCAGAGAAGTCCTCTCCACCCATCACAGGGTCAACTAAGTTGACACAATTCTCATGACCAATAATCGCTCGGGACTCATCTATCAAAATATCCACTATCTCATCATTATTGATGAGTTCAGGCTGTCCAAATTGGTAGTCAAACTTATACTCAGCCCCCATCGCTTTGCAGACCCCTTTGATACTCTCTTCCATCATCTCTGGGATGTTTTTTCGTACAGCCTCATTGATGGTTCGTACCGTTCCTGTTACGACTACATCATCGCAGATAATATTAGAGGCTCGTCCCCCATTAATCGTTCCTAATGAAATAACAGCAGGGTGCAGTGGGTCAATTCGGCGTGAGACAATATGGTTTAGTGAATTCACCACCATTGAGGTAACCAATATCGCATCCACCCCCTCATGAGGTCTAGCACCGTGAGCACTTTTACCATAAACTTCTATGCTAAAAATATCAGCAGAAGCCATCATCACTCCATACTTATACCCAATCTGTCCTGTTGGCAAATAAGGGTAGACATGCAGACCTAAAATCATATCTACCCCGTTAAGAACACCATCGGCTATCATATCAACACTGCCCCCCTCTTTGCTCTCTTCTGAGGGTTGAAAAATAAAGCGAAAATTTCCAGGTAAGTCATGCTCTTTACTTAAAATTTTAAGCCCTATTGCTACCCCTAAAAGGTTTGCTGTATGGGCATCATGACCACAAGCGTGCATAATCCCTTCTATTTTAGAGGCGTAGGGTTTACCTGTCTTTTCCACAATAGGCAAGGCATCCATATCACCACGAATTGCCACCATTTTGGCTCCCTCTTTGGTGACTAAATCAGCTGTAATACCATAATGGCTAGGATACTCTTTGACCTCATAACCATACTGTTTCAGAACATGTTTAACCAATGCTTTTGTCTCTTTTTCTCCTCCTGAGAGTTCGGGGTGTTCATGGATGTTGTGTCTGATATCAATAACACGATGCTCTATCGTATCTATAATGTGGGAGTACTCTTTTTTTAATGTTTTCATGGTCTATCCTTTAATGGTTTATAAACACATTTGACGTTAATGCAGTTAATAT
>JAHZJZ010000384.1 GCA_022600655.1 Campylobacterota bacterium
AGTGAAGTATCTGTTCAATGGTCTCTTTTGGAAACTCATCAGCCCTGTCATAAAAGTATGCTTTGAGTATAAGTTTGTACTCAGAGAGTTGCTCTTCATCAGCTTCCATATAAAATGCCATGGCATCACTAAAATTGTTTTGTTGAAGCAGTGTTTGAAATGGAGATACTTCTGAATGATTTTGGTCTATAGAGTTTTGTGGAAGAGAGGGTTCCACTTTTTGGTAGGTCGTTGATTTTACAACAATAAGTTTAGATGTATCATTAGATTCACTAGAAAGATTGGTTGGAGATGCTACGTTTAAAGCTACATTTTTAGGCTCTAAAGAGATAAAAAACATATGAAAATTCCAACCAATGACAACCCCTATAGCCAGAGACAATACAATCTGAAACATACAATATCCTTTAGTTAGATTTTATCTAAAAATACTTATACAACTCTAGAGTATCATCGCTATGTTATGAAAATATGGGTAGAATTCGCTTAATTATTATGATAAGGTAGATAAAAATATGACAGGATATATGCTTTTTTCTGGTACAGCAAATGAAGAACTCTCCCAAGAGGTATCAAGGTACCTTGACCAACCACTCTCTAAAGCTAAAATTACAAAGTTTTCTGATAACGAGATTAACGTTAAAATAGAAGAGAGTGTTAGAGGTAAAGATGTATTTATTATTCAGCCCACATCAGCACCAGCCAACTTTAATCTTATGGAACTGCTTATTATGGTGGATGCATTGAAACGCTCTTCTGCTAACTCAATTACGGCTGTTGTCCCTTACTATGGATATGCACGACAAGACAGAAAAGCTGAACCAAGAGTTCCTATTTCTGCTAAGTTAGTAGCCAATCTTATGGAGACAGCAGGAATTACAAGAGTGGTAACGGTTGATCTTCATGCGTCTCAGATTCAAGGTTTCTTTGATATTCCTGTAGATAATCTTTATGGTGCGGTACTCTTTAATGATTATGTTAAAGCTAAAAATCTTAAAAATCCAGTAGTCGCAAGTCCTGATATTGGGGGTGTTGCACGGGCAAGATATTTTGCTAAAACTATGGGCTTAGAGATGGTTATCGTTGACAAACGACGTGAGAAAGCTAATGAGTCTGAGGTTATGAACATTATTGGAAATGTTGAGGGTAAAGATGTCATTATGATTGATGATATGGTCGATACGGCAGGAACCATGGTGAAAGCAGCAGCAGCTCTTAAAGCTCAAGGTGCTGTTTCTGTTATGGCATGTTGTACTCACCCTGTACTCTCTGGACCTGCTTTTGAACGTATTGAAAAGGGAGAGCTTGATGAGTTGGTGGTGACCAATACCATTCCAATTCGTCAAACTTCACCTAAAATTAAAGTACTCTCTACAGCAAAAATGTTGGGTGAAGTTATTAGAAGAGTATATAACAATGAGAGTGTTAACTCTCTATTCGAGACGAATTAATGGCAAAAAAGATACCTCAAGCAAATATTAGAAATTTTTCGATTATCGCTCATATTGACCACGGTAAATCGACATTGGCAGATAGAATTATTCAAGAGTGTAATGCTGTTGTTGACCGTAAAATGTCAGCACAGGTTATGGATACCATGGATATTGAAAAAGAGCGTGGTATTACCATTAAAGCACAATCGGTACGTTTAGACTATGAACGTGATGGTGAGCATTATATTCTTAACCTTATTGACACTCCAGGTCACGTTGATTTTTCGTATGAAGTGAGCCGTTCTTTGGCTTCTTCTGAAGGGGCATTGCTTATTATTGACGCTGCTCAAGGAGTAGAAGCACAGACCATTGCCAATGTCTATATTGCTATGGAGAATGACTTAGAGTTGCTTCCAGTGGTCAATAAAATTGACCTTCCTGCTGCTGAGCCAGAAAAAGTACTAGAAGAGGTTGAAGAGGCGATTGGTATTGACTGTACTGAACACTCTTTGGTCTCAGCTAAAACAGGTTTAGGTGTTCCTGAGCTTATCGATACCATTGTTGATCGTATTCCTGCACCAGAGGGTGATGAAGATGCTCCTACCAAAGCACTGATTTATGACTCTTGGTTTGACAACTATTTAGGTGCTTTGGCTTTGGTACGAATCTATGAAGGAAGCATTGAAAAAGGTCAAAAGATTAAGATTATGAGTACCAAAGAGGAGCATGTGGTATTGGATTTGATGTATCCAAACCCTATTGCCCCTATTAAAACAAGCTCTATTAATACAGGTGAAATTGGTATTGTCGTGACTGGTCTTAAAACGGTTGATGGCTTACAAGTAGGGGACACGGTTACCGATGCTAAAAATCCTACAGCCAACTCTATTGAAGGGTTTGAAGCAGCAAAACCGTTTGTATTTGCTGGTATCTATCCGATAGAGACCGACAAATTTGAAGATTTAAGAGATGCACTTGATAGGTTGAAACTCAATGACAGCTCTATCTCGTATGAGCCTGAAAGTTCATTGGCTTTGGGGTCTGGATTTAGAACAGGTTTCTTGGGAATGTTACATATGGAGGTTATTAAAGAGCGTTTAGAGCGAGAGTTTAACCTTGAACTTATCGCCTCAGCTCCAACGGTTGTCTATGAAGTAGAGCAGACCAATGGAGAGAGAGTCGAGATTCAAAATCCATTTGAGTTACCAGAAGCACAAAAGATTAATACCATTTTTGAACCTTATATTAAAGCGACCATTTTAGTACCCAATGACTACTTGGGTAATGTGATAAAACTGCTCAATGACCGTCGTGGTATACAGATAAAAATGGATTATATCAATGCAGAGCGTGTACTTTTAGAGTATGATTTACCGATGAATGAGATTGTTCTTGATTTTTATGATAAACTCAAAAGTACCACCAAAGGGTATGCCAGTTTCGACTATGAGCCGATTGGCTTTAGACTAGGAGACTTAGTTAAATTGGACATTAAAGTAGCTGGTGAAGTGGTAGATGCACTCTCTATTATTGTACCACGTGATAAAGCACGAACACGAGGTTTGGCATTTGTTAATTCACTAAAAGAGCTTATTCCAAGACAGCTTTTTGAAGTGGCGATTCAAGCAAGTATCGGTAATGATATTATTGCAAGAACCAATGTGAAGTCAACAGGTAAAAATGTTACGGCTAAATGTTATGGTGGAGATATCACCCGTAAAAGAAAACTTCTTGATAAACAAAAGGCAGGTAAGAAGCGTATGAAAGCGATTGGATCAGTGAATGTTCCTCAAGAGGCGTTTATGGCTGTTTTGAAGTTAGATTAATATGTAGGTGTGACCATGTCACACCTACATACCTCCAATGTAATTTTCTACATTTAATCTAAAAAATGCTATCATGTATCTATTATACACATAAAGGATACGCATGACTTTCTCCTATGATATACAAGCCCCTAAAAAAGCAACCAATCTTAGTATCAATATAGATTTACTTGAAAAAGCAAAAAGTTATAAGATAAATTTATCAAAAAGTTTTGAAACTTATTTGGCTTCCTTAGTGAAAGAGCATGAGAAGAAGAAGTGGCAAGAAGAGAATGCAAAAGCCATAGAAGCATACAATGAAAGAGTAGAAAAATATGGCTCTTTTTCTGATGGTTTACGGAGTTTCTAATGGCACAGTTTGATGTCTATCATAATACAAATCCCATCAGTTCTGAACTTTTCCCCTATCTTTTAGATGTTCAAAATGATTTACTCTCTACGCTTAGAACGAGAGTAGTTGTGCCTCTTGGAGTAAATATGACCCCTATAAGACACTTAAATCCTACTTTTTCTATTGAAAATCAAACTGTTATAATGTCTACAGCCGACATGGCAGGAGTTGATATATCTCTTTGTAGTGACTTGGTTACCAATCTTTCGGATAGTCGTAATGAAATTATAGATGCTTTGGATTTTTTGGTTAGTGGGTTTTAATTATGGGGTTATCTCTACCGTCTTCTGTATACATTCCAAACGAAGAGGATGGGTGTAGGGATTAAAGGACTTTAGTTTTTTATATTTTATTAAGTTTTATTCCATAAAAAGTGTCTGACCCCATGGTTTATTTACCTACTAAAACAAGGGATGATTGAAGTCTTAAGTTTTGGATAATTTATCTGTTTCCAATACACTTTAATAGTTTTTTATCAAATGTCCTAATTTCATCATTTTCAGAATACGCACACAACAGAGCATCTACAAAATCTATATTTTTATCAACAAAAATTCTTAAGGCTATATTCGCATTAATGGTGGAAGTCCATATCTTTCTCCCTACAATTAATAACTAACCTTAATAATCCATCAGGAGTCATCTCTTTTTGGGTATCAAGAATACGCATCCAGCCAAGGTAGTTATCAAGGTATTTGGTAG
>JAHZJZ010000385.1 GCA_022600655.1 Campylobacterota bacterium
CTGATTAAACTTAAGGGGGAAGAGTGAAATTACAGAAATTAATACCAAGTTTTTCCGTAGATAATGTGGTTGATACGGTTGAGTTTTATCAAGATATTTTAGAGTTTAGCTTAGAGATGTGTGTCTCTGTTGATTTAGATGGTATAGATACAGAGATTAGTGAAGATGATGAGTATGTCTATGCCATGGTGAGTCGAGATGAGGTTTCACTTATTTTTTTAAGAGAAGACCACTTTCAGTTAGAGATACCAGCATTGAGAAACTGTCCTAGAGGGGCATCGGTACTCTTTTATATAGAGGTTATAGATATTGAAAAAGTTTATAACTGTTTAGAAGAGAAAGTAGAGATTGTTAAACAGTTAGAGACCACATGGTATGGTATGCGTGAGTTTTTTATTAAAGACAATAATGGGTATATCTTAGGTTTTTCAGAACAGGTCTAATATTTAAAACCTAAAGTTGGGTATATGCTCATTGCCTAGCCATGCAAGTAGCACATAAGTAGCAAGGGTAAGCAGAGGTAGTAACCATAGATACCAATAAGCTTTATCTCTTAAAATATAAAGCAGTAGACCTCCATAAGCAAAGATGAGTGCCACAATATGTGCTAAAAAAAGAGGCATAATAGAACGCATCACATTTCCTAAAATAGCCAGAGAGATAATCCCTATAAGAAGAAGCGTTGAGCTTAATGCTTTTTTGACATCAGCCTCTTTTCTATACATCAAGTATATTAACCCTATAGCAAGTAGTATGGCTAAAACAGTGAGTGCTTTCATAATCAATCCTTATTATATTTTATCGACAACCTCTATACCTAAAATATCTAACCCTTTTTTAATAACATTAGCCGTAAGCAGAGCAAGTTGAAGTCGGCTCATTTTTATCTCCTCTTCCACTCCCTCTTTTAAAATAGGGTTCTGCTCATAGAACTTCATAAAGAGCGTTACCAAGTCATAAAGATAAGAAGTAATGGTATGAGGGGTTGCTTCAATAGAGGCTTTGGTCAAAGTGTCTTCAAACTTTAAAAGCATCAGTGAGAGTCTATGTTCTAATGCATCACCGATGATAATCTCACCGTTAATCTCACCATTATGTTTTCTAAAGATAGATTGGATTCGTGCATAAGCGTACTGCATATAGAGTGCTGTGTTACCATCAAAGCTTAACATCTTATCCCAAGAGAAGAGATAGTTTGACTCTCTACTAATACTCAAATCAGCATACTTAACTGCCCCAATACCGATAGCTTTGGCAACTTTCTCAAGCTCTGCCTCTTCATGTCCTTCACGCTCTTTAATGGTGGCTTTTGCACGAACTACTGCTTCATCAAGTAGGTCAATTAGTTTAACGGTTCCTCCATCTCTGGTTTTAAATGGTTTACCACTCTTGTCCATCATGGTTCCAAAAGCGATATGTTCTAAATTAACCTCTTCACCTACCATTCCAGCCATTTTAGAGATAGCAAATACCTGTTTAAAGTGACCTCCCTGTCGTGCATCTACCACATAACAGATACGGTCAGCCTCTAGCTCTTTGGCTCTAAATTTAAGTGCTGCTAAGTCAGTAGTTGCATAGAGGTAACCACCATCTCCTTTTTGGATAATTAGAGGAACATCAGAACCCTCTAAAAAGACACACTCTGCACCATCTGAAGTAGTTGAGATGTTTTGCTCTTTAAGGGTGCTAATAATATTAGAGAGTGCATCATTATAAAAACTCTCAGCTCTTACATCTTCACGGTTTAAGTTAACACCTAGCTTCTCATAGACCTCTTCACAGTGTCCTAACGAGGTATCGATAAACTGTTTCCAAAGTTTTAAACAGTGTGCATCACCTTGTTGGATTTTCACCACATACTCTCTGGCTTTGTTGGCAAAATCTTCACTCTCATCAAATCGTACTTTAGCATCTTTATAGAACTGCTCTAAATCTTTAAGATTTTGAGAAGCTGTATCAGTACCTTGCTCTTCAAGATAAGCAATCAACATACCAAACTGTGTCCCCCAATCACCAATATGGTTTTGACGAATCACTTCATCTCCAAGAAACTCTAACAGTGTGGCTAAGGTATCACCAATAATACTTGAACGTAAATGACCCACATGCATCTGTTTTGCCATATTGGGTCCAGAGTAGTCTATGACAACTTTTTGAGGAGTCTCAACATAACCAACACCCACTCTATCATCATCTAAGATACTTGTAGAGGCTTTAGCCAACCACTCATTGTCAAGCCAAATATTAATAAAACCAGGTCCTGCTACTTCTACTCTGTCAATCATACCTGTGGTATCAATATGTTCTAAAACCGTGGTGGCAATCTCTCTTGGATTCTTTTTCAGTATTTTAGCCAGTTTCATAATACCATTAAACTGGTAGTCTCCAAATTCAGGTTTTGTAGCATCTGAGATAACAATAGCATCTGTAGTTTCGATATTGGCACTTTGAAGTGCTTGGGTAATAATTTGACTTAGTTGTGATTTGATTTTCATAAATGTTCCATAATAGGGTAGTAGGTGGGCATCGTGTGCCTAGTTGGTCACCCACCTCAAGAGAGGTGAAGTTGTAAAATAAAGCAATTATGCTTTTTTAATAGTATCTTTTGCCTCAGTTGTTGTCTCTTTAGCTTCGTCTTTAATCTCTTTGACTTCAGTCTTAGCATCAGCAACTTTCTCTTCATCATCTTTTACAGCGTTTTTAAAGTCCTTGATTCCTTTACCTACACCTTTAGCGAGATCTGGTATTTTTTTGGCTCCAAAAAGTAGTACTACTATCGCTAATATGATAAGTAGTTCTGGCATACTTGGCATTCCCATGTCTAGTTCCTTTGAATAAGTTTTAAAAGATTATACTTAATTTTTGTTAATTTTACGTAAAAGGAAAAAATTATAGTTAATTATCCAACCAATGATGTATCAAGTTATCAAGCTCTTCTTGGTTCTGTTTAAGTCTTGCAGCGTTGGCAATGGTTGCAAATTGATTAGATGCTGTCTCTACAGTGTCATTAATAATAACAAAGTCAAATTCACTAATAGCACGTATCTCATCTTTGGCATTTTCAACACGTTTTTTGATGACATCACCCTTATCTGTTGAACGTGCATAGAGTCTGCTTTCCAGTTCACTCAGTGTTGGAGGTGTTATAAAAGCAGAAGTTACATAGTCTCCCATCTTAGCACGAACCAGTCGGTGTCCCTGTACATCAATATCAAATATAACCAGTTTACCCTCATCTAAAGCGTCATTAACAGGTTTAAGTGAAGTACCATAGTAGTTTCCATGTACCGTTGCATACTCTAAAAAAGCACCAGCCTTGATGTCCTCTTCAAACTCTGCATGTGAGACAAAATAGTAGTCCACCCCATGCACTTCACCCTCTCTAGGAGGACGTGTTGTTGTCGAAATAGAGAAGTAGTAGCTTCCTATCTTATCATTAGCATGGTTGATAATGGTACTTTTCCCAGCACCACTAGGTCCTGAGAGAACTAAGATGGCTCCGTTCATTATATCTCGTTTGGAAATTCTATAGAGATGTTTACTTTTGCCCCTCTAAGAAGTCTTCGTAAGTCTTCAATTGGCATCGCACCTAAAGTATTGCCTAGTACCTCTACACTTGGTGTATCTTTACTCTCTACTACTTCATCTATTTTTTCTTCTTTTTTCTTTTTCTCTGATACTTCTTCTTTTGCATCACTCTCTGTGTTGTCAAAAGTAGCCAAAGTAGTTGGAGGAGTCATGAGTTCATCAAGCGTTAACTCTCTACTCTCCTCAGTTGGTTCATCATTAAGAAGATCTTTAATATTAGATATCTCATTGGCATCTAAGATTTTTGTAGTTTCGCTTCGCTCTTTATTGATGGCTGGAGTAGGCTCTTCTACTTTTTCCTCTTCTATTTTTACTTCAGGCTCTTTCTCTTCTAGCTTTGTTTCAAAATCAATCTCATCTTTACTGTCAAAGTCAAAGTCTAAGAGTTCATCACTTGAAGCTTTCTCTTCAATCTCTTTGTCAAGTTCAAACAAATCACTCTCAAGGCTATTTTCATCTTTCTTGTCATCAAATTCAAAAAGGTCGTCATCTAAACTAATTTTATCACTTGCTTCTTTTGGCTCTTGAGGTTTATTATCTTCTAATTTTAGAGGGAATGCTTCCTCTAGTTTTAAATCAAAACTATCTTTCTCTTGAGAAGTCTCTGTAGCCAACTCCTCCTCATTAGATTGTTTTTCAAGCTCTTGTTTCATAAAGTTTAGGTTTTCTAAATCATTATCTCGGTTATCAACAAGCTCTGTAAAGTCAACAAACTCTTCTTGTGCTTCTTCAACTTCGGCTGTTTTGTTGTTATGTATGGTAATTTTCATCTCACGTAAAATGGCTGAAACTTCAGAGGGTAAAAAAGGTTTTAAAATATTTTCTGAAAATACCTCTTTGTTTTCGTTTTCACCTTGAGCATAAAAAAGTACTTTTTGAGTGATACCTGAATTTTTAATAATGTTTGAAACTTCATCAGAGTAGGATTCTGAATCTACAAAAACAACATTGTAGTCATTTGCTTTCAGTTCAGATACATTCTTAATTTCATCTAACTCTACATTCTCTTTTCTTGCACTTAGTGCAGTTAATCTCGATACTACTGGATTATTATTTATCAATAAAATTTTCATTTTTTCTCCAAAGTTTATAACTAAGAAATTATTTTAGTATAATTCCCGTTTAATATAGATTAATTAAAATTAAAGATTAAGTATAGATTAAATATAAAAACTATTAATAATCATTAATCACAACAGAAGTTATAAGGGGTGTTGGGCTTGTTAGATATCATTGTTAATACAGTTCTTGAGATGGGCTATTTAGGGTTTTTTCTCTATATGATAGTAGTTGGAACCTTTATACCACTGCCCACACAGCTTATTTTGATTCCTGCTGGTTATATCGTCTCTCAAGGTAAAATGGACATGACCACAGTGGTTTTGGTAACAGCCATGGGAACCACTACAGGAGCGATGATTAACTATCACCTCTCCCATATGATTGCCAAACGATTTATTGACCCTGAAAAGACAGCAAAACTGAAAAAGTTTTTTAAC
>JAHZJZ010000386.1 GCA_022600655.1 Campylobacterota bacterium
AGAGAGATGACAAAAAAGGAGAAAAACTTTTATGAAACCAACAAAAACAATCCCTACCTTTAACAATGAAAATGAAGAACGAGAGTTTTGGGAAAATCATGATGCTACAGAGTATTTTGATACTTCAAAAGTAAAAATGGTACGATTTCCTAACTTGAAAAAAACCACCAAAAGCATCTCTATTCGACTGCCTGTTGATATGCTTGATGAACTGAAAGTCAAAGCCAACAGTATGGATGTACCCTATCAGTCATTTATAAAAATGCTTTTGCAAGAGGGCTTAAGTGCTAGAAATACATAAGAATCTAATAAGGATATTCACAACATTATGAATATCCATTCTTATTAAAAAGCCTACTCCTCCAAAACCCTCTCAATATCCACAACCGTCTGCTGATAAGCGTACTCAGCTAAGGTCAAATTATTTTGAGCCGTTGTCAGAAGCAACCGAGCATCCAAAAGGTCAGTGGTTGAATCGAGCTGTTGTTTGTACCTATTGTTGGTGATTCTATAATGCTCTTGGGCTTCAACTATAGAACCTTGTGCTACCTCAATCTGTCCTTGGCTCACTTTAAGCTGTTCAAGGGCTTGTTGCAGTTGCAGTTTAATATCGCGTTTGGTCTGTTCTATATCTTCCGTAAGTGATAGCACTTGCGATTTATGTATCATCCTTTGGCTATTGGCTTTTCCTCCACTGTAGAGGTCGTAGGAGATATTGACACTGCCCACTACCTCATTCTCCATTGAGCCTAAAGCCCCGTATGAGACACCGTTAGGGAGAACTTCATCTCCATATTTGTTGTAATCGAGTGCCAGACCTACTTTTGGGTAGTAGACAGAGTTAACGGCATCGATGCTTGACTCTTGGCTCTTTTTTAGGGCTTCAAGATATTTGAGTTCACTGCGTTTTTCAAGACTCTTTGTGTAGAGATTATCAAACGAGGTATCAACCACATGGTTGGCTTGTGGCTCTTGTAACTCTTCTAAGTGAATGTTTTCTTGAATCAATGAAGCCAAAGCATTTTTAGCATTGGTGACAGAGCTACTTGCTTGTAGTTGTGCCTGTTTGGTACTCTGTAGCTCTACCTTTACTTTGAGGTATTTGCTTTTGGCAATCATCTCTTGGTTCAGCAAGTTTTGGCTGTCTTGAAGTTGCTTTTCTAAAAGTGTTACGGCTTCATCTTGCACCGTTTTACTTTTAAGTGCTTGAAGCAGATTCAGGTAACGGGTTCGTGTCAACTGTTTCAAATCAGCAATGTTCGACTGAAGCAACCATTTTTGTGATGCTGTTTGATGTTTTTGACTCTCTAAAGTATATTTGTCATAAAAACCATTAAAAAGATTATAGTCCACAGAGACATTAAAAACACTCTCTTCACTTGTTTTCATAAAGTTACTGAAGTCTCGGTTGGCGTAAGAGTAGCCAACGGAGGCAGTAGGTCTGTAGGAGGCACCCAAAAGTGCTTCATTGGCTTTGGAGCTACCTATTTTATGCTCTTGTGATTTTAGGGTATGGCTACTGTTTAGTGCTTTCTCTACAGCCTCGTCCATATTGAGTGCCATCAGGTTTGTCACGGTAATGAGTGAAAGCAGTAGTAGTTTATTTTTCATTTGGCTTCTCCTTTTTTGGTAATTTTTCCATTTTAATAAAGAACATCAACAGTGCAGGGGTAATAAAAATAGTAAAGAAGGTTGAAAATGCCAACCCACCTGTAATCACCGACCCCAATCCTCGGTAGAACTCACTTCCTGGTCCAGGGGCTAAGACCAAAGGCAACATACCAAAAATTGAAGTCAATGAACTCATGTAAATTGGTCGAATTCGACTCTTGGTCGCTTCAACCACAGCCTCTTTATGGTTAAACTTACCACTGCGTATCAGGTTCAGACTCTGATGCACAATCAAAATGGCGTTGTTCACCACAATACCGATAAGAATAATAAACCCAAGCATGGTCAAAATATCCAAGGGTTGTGGGGCTAAAAAGGTGTTGGTCATCGCCAGTCCTACAAATCCTCCTGCTGTTGCCAAGGGTACGGTTGCCATAATCACCAAGGGGTAGATAAAGTTCCCAAAGAGAGCCGACATCAACAGATAGATAATCACCAATGCCATAATGATATTAAACGACAACATATCGATGGTGAGGCTCAGTTTATCAGCCGTTCCACTTAGGTTAATAGTCACATCTTTTAAAGCTCCACTCTTCTCAATATTGGGAAGAATGCCCCCTTTTATAATCTCCATCGCCTCTTGAATGGTCATATTGGGTGGAGGGGTGACCTGTAGGGTAATGGTTCGGTCGCCATTGTAGTGACGAATCTCACTAATCCCTGCTGTTCGTTGCATGGAAGCGAGTGACGAGACAGGAAGCAGTGAACCATTAGGGGTGGCAATCTGTGCATCGTAAATGTCTTCAGGGGTCTGAATGGTGGTGGCATCAGCTTTAACAATTAAATCTATCTTCTTCTTACCATCTTCTTGGAAGTCTCCAATCTGTCGACCGTTCATCAGTACATCAACCGTTTGACCAAAGGTTGTACTGCTCATACCCAGTGCCGAGAGGGCATCACGGTTGGGGATAAGCCGAACTTCGGGGTAGAGCAGTTCTATGGAAGGGACAGGGCGAACTTGTGAACCCTGTATCGCCTGCATGGTGGCTCCAAAGAGCATTCCACCCACATTGGCGATACTCTCGATGTTTTCACCTGAAATATCAATATCTACACTGTTTCCTTCGCCCACACCAGACTCAAAGACACCTGATTGTAGACTCACACCAAAAATCCCTGGCATAGAGTTGACAATAGGGACATAGAGTGGAATCAACTCCGAGGCACGGTCTTCCTGAGCACTGGTTCCACCAAAGATAATAAAGTCTCCAAAACTGACATAGAAACCACGGTTAATCGAAGGGAAGCCATCGACCTCTCTGTTGACATGGGGTGAAATTTTATCAAAAAGGTAGGTTCCCATATCGCGTCGCTCCTCATATGAGAGTCCTGGAGGGGGAATCAGAATGTTAAAAATAAGGTTCTTATTTCCTTTGGGGAGGTAGTCCATTTTTGGGAAGAGCATAAAAATCATACCTATAGAGATAATGGTCAAGGTCACAATGGTAAAGACTCGGGTCGCAATATTTTTCAGTGAAAAGTTCACAACCGACATAATGATGTTGGAGAGTGCTGTACCAAAGTTTGCCAAGGCTGAGGGTTTCTGCTCTTTGTCTGCTTCGGAAAAGAGTGCCACTTTTTTCCACAACATCGGAATAACCGAGATAGAGACAAAAAGAGAGAAGGTTACAGCCGAAACCACGGCAATGGCGATATCTTTAAAGAGCTGTCCAGCCTCATCTTGCAGAAAGATAATCGGTAAAAAGACAGCAACGGTGGTACTCGCCGAAGCAATCAATGCACCCCATACCTCATTGGTTCCATCATAGGCTGAATCAAAAAGAGATTTGCCCATTTTACGGTGTCGGTCGATGTTCTCTAGTACCACAATGGCTGAGTCGACCAGCATCCCTACAGCAAAAGCGATACCTGCGAGTGAGATGGTGTTGAGACTTCGCCCCAACATCTCTAAGACAATAAAGGTACCGATAATACTAATCGGAATGGCAAGGGCTGCCACAGCTGTAGGTGCAATGCTTCGTAAGAAAATCATCAGCATAATAACAGCCAAAACCCCACCAATCATAATGTTCTGTTTAACCAGCTCAACAGCCCCAACAATATACGGACGCTGGTCATAAATCCAACGGATATTGAGGTCGTTTTGGGCAAGGAGTCCAGCGTTCATCTCGTTGACCACTTTTTCAACATTGTTGGTTAGGGCGACTATATTGGCATCGCTGGTGGGTTGAATCCCCATAAACATCCCATCAATTCCAAAGAACATTGCTACACCTGATTTGTCTTCGTAACCAAACGAGACCATCGCCACATCTTTAAGCAAGATTCGCTGTTCACGGTTAGAGAAGAGGGTGATGTTCTCTATATCTTTAATACTTCGTAGCTTCGCTGTGGTTCGGATACGGTAACTTTTACGCTCCACATTTTGAATACCTGCTGAGATGTCCACATTTTCAGCTCTAATGGTCTGCATTACTTCTGGAATGGTCAGACCGTATTGAGCCAGTTTATTGGTGTCAAGAATAATCTGCATCTCTTGTTCGGTTCCACCCACCTGCATAATTTCAGCAACACCATCAACCCGTTCTACTCTGACTCTTATCTCATTTTCGTAAAAGGTTTTATACTCATCGATATGTTTGTTGTTGCCCTCGTTGGTCTGAATCATCATCCAAATCACAGGACTCGCTTGTGAGGTCTTAATAATGGGTTGCTCTACATTTTCAGGGTAACTGGGTACTTCATTGAGTTTGTTCGAGACATCTAAAAGCACCTCTTTGGTATCGACCCCAAGTTTAAAGGTCAGAGTAATTTCACCCAAATTGTCTTTAGACGAACTCTCGTAAGTGAGCAGGTTATTTAGACTTTTGAGTACTTTCTCTTGCTCTTCAATGATGTCTTGCTCTATCTCATAAGGGGTTGCTCCTGGCCAAAAGGTGGTCACTTTAATCTCAGGTTTGGTCACCGATGGCGTAAGCTGGTAGGGGAGTTTATCGAGAGCCAAGATACCAAACAGCAGTATAATTAGCACCGAAACAATAATCGTCACGGCATTTTTAATGGAGAATTGTATGAGGTTCATTATCTACTCCTTTTTACTGGTTTCTTGATTGGTGGCTTTAATGGGCTGATTGGGGAAGATTCGCTCATTCCCTTTAATCACAATCGGCATTCCCTCTTTGAGCATTGGTGACTCAATGGCAACTTTGTCTTGAAAATACCCCACAATGGTCACAGGAATCATCATTGCTGCCCCTTTAGCATCAGTAAAGACTATCTGTTGTCCAAATCGTTTAATGACCCCATCTCTAGGAATAAGTAGGGCATTTTCTAGCTGTGCATTGGGCAGTTTAATATTGGCTTCCATCCCCTCAAACAGAACTTTATCACTTTTCAGGGTTACTTTGAGTGGAAAAGTACGGGTATTTTTATCACCCACAGGAATCACGGCTTTTACTTCTCCTCTATGCTCTTGTGACGCAATATTGACTTTTAATTCATCACCTTTTTTAACGCTTTGAACAAACTTTTCAGGAATATTTACGGTAATATCAGCAACATAAGGGTTAACAATTTGGGCAATAGAGTCCCCTGTATTAACCCATTCACCCACCTCAACAGCTTTAGAGGTGATGATGCCATCATACGGAGCATAAATTTTCTTTTTTCTCTTCTCTATAAGTTGTGCATCAAGCCCTGCTTGTAAAGCAGAGGTTCGTGACTTAAACCCTGTGGTAGCAAAATTAATGGCATCGTACTCTGAACGGGCAATACTCTGGTCAGCCAAGAGGGTTTTGTAGCGTTTTAAATCTCTGTTTGACTTTCTATAGTTCGCCTCTGCTTCTCTTAAAGAGGCTTTTGAGGCAACAATGTTTTTGTCCAGTATGCTACTGTCAAGCGTGACCAGAAGTGTTCCTTTTTTAACCGTGTCACCACTATCAAAATGAACCTTTAATACCTTTCCATTGGTCTCTGAAGCAAGATTGGATTTTTGGTTAAAGTAGAGGGTTCCCACAAAGTTTTGTAGACGGTTCACTTCCCCTTTGGTCAAAGGAGCCATCTCAACCAGTGAGGCTCTAGGAGCTGGGGCTTCTGACCACAAGAGTAGTGGGGTTATGAGTAGTAAAATTCTTAACATGCGTTGTCCTTTTGTAGTTGTTTAATGGTTTGGCTCATGTCCATCTCTCGCAGATGGGTAAGTACCTTGATGGTGATTGCTTTCTCTTCAGGCGTGACGCTCTCCTCTTTTTTACGCTCATAAATCTCTAAACAGAGACCAATCTCACCATAGAGTGCTTCTCCTTTAGCTGTAAGTGAGATAAGGTAAGAGCGTCTATCGGTTGGTGAGGGTTCCCGAAGTATAAACTCTTTTTTAATCAGAGAATCCACCAGCCGTGAAATGGTTGTCTTATCTTTATAGTTGTACTCTGCCAGTTGACTGACGGTACTGGTACCATACTCATTGAGACTACAGAGCAGAGCAAACTGCTCGGTGTAGATATTGTAGGGTTTTAAAAACTCATTGAAGTTGTTACGCATTTGATTTCCCGTAACATGGATTTGATAGCCTAGGCTATCTTCTTTATTTTTTTCTGTTGAGGACATCGGCTTCTCCTTTTTAGTTGTATATGCAACTATTGTCTATGCAATTATAGTTTTTTGTTGCTTAAAGAGTCACCGATAGATAATTTTTACTACCTAAGCAAGTTTCAAAATTATCTATATTCACTTAGTCTAAACAAACATCTCTTCTACTGTAGCCACAACATTCCAACCCAAATCATAAACACTATAACCACCCTCTAACATAAAAACCACAGGGGTGTCACCCAAATCTAAAATGCTTCGGACAACTTCTCGAATGCCATCGGTAGTAACATTAAGTTGGGCTAAGGGGTCGCTTTCGTGTAGGTCGTACCCTGCTGAGACCAGTACTATATCGGGTTTAAAGAACTCGTAATGTTTAGGTAAATCCTCTTGGTAGATTTCAAGTATCTCTGCATCGCTACTCTCTGGCATCATTAGATAGTTGGCTGTATAGCCCTCACCTGCTCCTATGCCCTTATGGCTTTCAGCTCCTGTTCCAGGGTAGGCAAAAGCTTGATGTGAGCTAAAGTAGAAAACGGTATCATCATCAAAAAAGGCATCTTGGGTTCCATTACCATGATGGACATCAAAGTCGATAATCATTACTTTTTTATAGCCATGATTTTGAGCGTATCTGGCAGTAATGGCAATATTGTTAAAGAGGCAAAAGCCCATTGACTGTGTTGGGGTGGCATGATGACCTGGGGGACGCACAGCACAGAAAGCCCGTTCAAACTGCTCTGCTTTAATACCATCAATCGCTACCAGCCCTGCTCCAACAGCTTTGAGCGCTGCATCGTATGAATCATAAGAGCAGATGGTATCACCATCAATAAAGCTCTCATCCATACTCTTTTGACGAACATTAGCAATCATCTCATGAGTATGCACCATCTCCACTTCATCTACAGTGGCAGAGCGAGGGGTAACCTCTATAAGGCGATCTTTTAACTGTTCGACTTTTAGATTAATACTTCGTAGTCGTTCAGCTGATTCAGGATGTCCTGCTCCTGTGTCGTGTTCTAGGTAAATATCATCTGTTATCCAAGCTATTTTTTTCATTTTTTTCCCTTTTGACTAAATAGATATCTTGCAAAACTAGGAACCGATGGCTTTAGCCTCGTTATGTTCGGGACTAAAGTCTCCGATTCCAAAAGTCGGTTCATGTGACTGGTCACATTTTAGTTTTTTCCTTCGTTACTAACTCTATAAAGATTAACAGTGCTGCCAACACCACAAACATCTCTCGTATCTCATACTGCATATTGAAAAAATCATACACGCTATAGTGCAGCATCGATATAACTGTAGATACTATTATAACTATATAATGAACGGTTAGCCAAAAGTTATTCACATTAGACCAAAGAAAATAACCAAAGAGTAACAGTGCTGTTATATGGGTTAACATATCGACAAGCACTCCTATGTCATTATAAAAGTACATCTGAAAAACAGAGGCAAAAAGCACCACTAAAATAGTATGAGGATTAATATCAAAATATTTTAATAGAGTAATTTGTTCTAAATGTTTGGCAAAAATTTTATAAAGTAGGGGTATAAAAACAAACAGTGTATAGATAGTTGAGTAGATAACAGAGCTAAAGAGATTGGCATCAACTAGATTATGTAGATTGGTCTCTTTTTGTAAATTCTGTTCTAAAAAATAATCACCTGATTGAAAATGAAAAAGGTGCTGACCCCAGCTTATCTCTTCCATTCCAGCAAGAAAGGCTAAGAGTGAAAAAGCAAGTATCGACAAAAGTATTAGCGTACTGAATAACTGACTGTTTTTAATCATGGCTACAATACCATAAATAAATATGCTAAAAAGCAGTACCACAGAGATAGTTTCAAAAAACCCATTCTCTTGGGTCATGGTTTTTAAGAAGTTTTCGTAGCCTGAGAGATGTGCTGTAACCACTACACTCAAGAGAGCAATAATATAAAGTAAAGTGATTAAAAGAGTAGTAATTTTTGAAATAGAGAACATAGGGTGTTGTATCCTATTTTTTTATTACTATTATAGCAAATTTATAGGATAATCATAAATTTGCTATAATAAATCCATGAAAATAAAACAACAATTTCAAACCTTTCTTGATAAACATAACAAACAAGAGTTATTTCTTATGGGGTTTTATCTCAGTTTTTTATTTATTATGGGTCTTGCATCTGCACTTGATTTTATGATTGAGAACTATGATGATGCGTATATTGAAATTGTTTTTCTTATCTTTACGCTGATAAGTTTTATTCACTATCAACATAGTAAAAATCTCACTATGGGTATCTATGCGATGGTTATTTTAACCACCTTAATCACCTATCTCTTTTTAATATCCAACAACTTTTCTGTCTCTATTTTTCATACCATTGTTCCGTTGGGGTACTTTTTACTCTTCTCTCTTAAACGCTCTTTGGTCTATGCTTTTATACACCACTCTATTGTACTTGCTCTCTACCTCTATGCTTACTATCATAATCTACTTCATTTAGAGAAATCGACCTTGGTTGCTATTGTTTTAGCTTCGCTACTGATTATTCTTTTTGGGGTGGTTTATCATATTGCTGTTGAGAACTCCTATCGTCAACTCGATAAATCTAACCAACAAAAAGAGCTACTTCTCAAAGAGGTACACCATAGAGTAAAAAACAACCTCAATATCATCTCTTCGATACTTGGACTACAACTTATAGGGGAGGCGAACGATAAAGTCAAGCAGCTACTTCAAAAAAATCGGTTACGCATAGAGTCTATTGCTATGGTGCATGAACTGCTCTATAAACATAATGACTTTGAGACCATTAATGTCTACGAATACCTTAGTAACTTAGTTGAGATGGTGGTTGAACTACATGATTACAATGTGAAAGTTACTATAAACAGAGAACCTATTCAGATTCCCTTTGAAGATATACTGAAACTTGGTATCATTACCAATGAGTTAGCCATTAACTCCATTAAATACGCGTTTAAACAGAAAGAGGGTGCTATTGATATTGTGTTTATTAAGGAGTCTGAGGGCTACTGTTATCATTATAGCGATAGTGAAAAATCTTCTATAGATATAAATAAACTTGAAAATAGCAACCGTTTAGGATTTAAACTTGTTATGATGATGGTTGAGCAGATGAATGCAACGATAGATATTCACAATGGCAAAGGGCTAAGCTATACAATAAGGATACCACTTGAATCAAACGATTAATATACTTATAGTTGAAGATGAGAGAATCCCTGCAGAGTTCCTTAAGAGTTTTCTTGAATATCAAGGATACAAGGTTATAGGAATTTGTGATAGAGGAGAAGATGCCATACAGATGGCACAACAGTTTAAACCTGATGTTATATTTATGGATATTATGCTTAAAGATAAAACCAGTGGTAGCGAA
>JAHZJZ010000387.1 GCA_022600655.1 Campylobacterota bacterium
ACAATTGCTTTGTCATCACCATTCTCTTGTGGTTCAACATCCTCTTCTATCTCTTCAAGACCATAGTCGATAAGTTCAAGTTCAAGCTCTTCTAAATCCATCTCATCTGTTTTATCAAAAGTGAAAACAGACTTTTGTGTAAACATGAAGTTTAGTGAACCAGAAGTGAGCATCTCTGCTTTGTTTCTAACTAAGGCTGCTTTGACATTTGCCACGGTTCTGGTTCCATTGTCAGTAGCACAGTCGATAATAAGCTGAACCCCATAAGGACCTTTGGCTTCATAATGCATCTCTTTAATATCGGCTGCATCTTTACCTGAAGCTCTTTTAATCGCTGCTTCAATATTATGTTTAGGCATATTTTGAGCTTTGGCATTGATAATAGCAGTACGAAGTCTAGGATTCATCTCAGGGTCAGGGCTACCTGCTTTGGCTGCCATGGTGATGATTTTCCCTAATTTAGGGAAAACTTTTGACATCGCCCCCCATCGTTTCATTTTTGCTGCTTTACGGTATTCAAACGCTCTACCCATTATAATTCCTTCTTGTTTCTAGTGCTGGAATTATATCCCTTACTGATTAAATATCGCCTTATGCTCTACCATAGCACAGTAGTTCTGTACCACATCTATACCATTATCTTTGGCTTTTTGTGCTGCTTCATTGTTGATGATTTCTAGTTGGGTCCATAGTACTTTGACATCACCTCGTTTAATACAAGCATCAGCAACAGCTGTTACCACTTCAGGTTTTCTAAATACCACAACCATATCAACAGTTTCTTCAATCTCTAAAAGAGATTTATAGGCTTTTTGTCCTAGTATTTCTTCACCTTTTGGATAGACAGGAATCATGTTGTAACCCACTTCAAGTAGATATTTTGCCACACGGTTACTGGCTTTTTCAGGCTTTGGAGAGCATCCAATGACAGCGATTGTTTGACACGCTTCAAAATATTGTTTCATCTCTTCTTGATTAGAGTTCACTCTTGGTAGTTCACATTCCATCTTTATAATCCTTATTTGATATAATTCTGCCATATAATATCTAGGAAAAATTAATGTTAGATTTAAAATCTATAGAAAAGGCACAGCAAAGATTGCAAGGTGTTGCACATCGTACCCCCTTCTCGTATGCTCCTATACTAAGTGAGATGAGTGGGTATGAGGTCTATTTGAAAAAAGAGAACCTTCAACGAACAGGAGCCTTTAAACTTCGTGGAGCATTTAATAAAATTGCTACCCTTGTTGAAAATAATCAAAAAGGGGGAGTTGTAGCTGCTAGTGCTGGTAATCATGCTCAAGGGGTGGCTTTTTCAGCTAAGCACTTTGGTATTGAAGCATCTATTGTCATGCCAGACTCAACGCCACTAACGAAGATACTGGGTGTCAAAGAGTTTGGAGCCAATGTTATTTTACATGGTGCAAACTATGATGAGGCGTATGCTTATGCCATGAACTATGCTAAAGAGCATCAGAAAGATTTTGTTCACCCTTTTACCGATGATGAGGTGATGTCAGGGCAAGGAACAGTGGCATTAGAGATGATAGAAGATAGAGATGATTTAGATGCTATTGTTGTGCCTGTTGGTGGTGGTGGACTCATCGCTGGTATGGGTGTGGCGATTAATGCCTTAAACTCAAATATTCAAGTTATTGGGGTAGCCGCCGAGGGTGCTCCAGCCATGAAAAACTCTTTTGAGACTAAAGTGGCAGAGGGGAGTGAAAGTGTAAGAACCATTGCCGATGGAATTGCTGTACGTGATGCTTCACCGATTACGCTGGAACATATTATTAAAGAAGTAGATAGTTTAGAGTTGGTTTGTGAAGATGAGATTGCGGCTGCGATTCTTTTCTTATTAGAAAAACAAAAAGTTTTAGTGGAGGGAGCAGGAGCTGTTGGTGTTGCTGCCTTAATACATGGAAAACTAGATTTACCCAAAGGTTCAAAAATTGGTATTGTTCTTAGTGGAGGAAATATTGATGTAACAATGCTTTCACTGATTATCGAAAAAGGACTGGTAAAGAGTAGCCGAAAGATGAAGCTTAGTGTGGTGATGATAGACAAACCAGGCTCACTGATGCATTTTACAGAGTTACTTACTACGGTTGGAGCCAATATTGTTCAGATTGGTTATGATAGAACATCGATTAATCTTGAGTTTGGGGATGCTGTGGTTTCCGTTGACTTAGAGACTAAAGGGGTTGAACATCAAGAGGAAGTTAGAACTATTTTAACCAAACATGGATTTGGTTTTAAAGAGTTACACTAAAGTAGCGTGGGCATTCCTGCCCACGTTACAGATAAAAGAAAGGAAATATAAGATTGAATAAAAACATTATTGCCATAGATTTAGGCTCAAATAGTATGCGTTTTCTAAAAATGGAATGTGAAACAAAAAAGATGTTGGGTCAGTTTCATAAAACAGTTAAAACAGCTGATGGATTGGCACAAACAGGACGCATTAGTGAGGGAGCTTTAGCACGTATTATTGATGCTATTAATGAGGTAAAAATAGAGATAGATTTTTCAGATGCAATTGTTAAAGCTGTCACAACCGAAGCACTTCGTCGAGCCGTAAATGGTCAAGAGATACTTGAAGCCATAGAGAGTCAAACGGGTGTAAAGTTTGAGGTGATAGATGGAGAAGCTGAGGCAAAATATGCATTAATAGCTGTTCAAAATCGTTTGGAACTCTTAGGAGAGAAGCCAAACAGTTTTATGTTGGCTGATATTGGTGGTGCTTCAACTGAGTTGATTTTTCATTATGGTGATAAAACCATAGATAGAAGTTTTCCTATTGGTATCGTCACCATGACACAAAGTTTCAGTGATTTAGGAGCTTTATCTAACGCTATACCTGCTGTTATGAATGGCATAAAACTTTTTTGTGATGAGGTTTATGCTGAGCATGGAAAAGTTGAAACGTTTATCGCTACAGCAGGAACACCAACAACCATTGCAGCCATGAAACAAGGGCTTACTTACAATACCTATGATGCAGATAAAATACACGGTACATGTTTACATCGAAAAGATTTAATAGAGCAGTTAAAAGTTCTTTTAACAATGAGTGTCGAAGAGAGAGTAGAGACGGTTGGTGTAGGTCGAGAAGATTTAATAGCCTCTGGTGTTTTGATTTATGATGAACTCTATAATATAGGTGGCTTTGAGGAATCAATAGTTGTAGATGACGGTGTTCGTGAGGGCGTAGCTTTTAGTGAGTGTGCTAAATAGATCTGTTGTAAGATTAGGGAAAAATAAGCATAAATGTTGTTCCCTTATCTACTTTACTGTAGACTCTAATTTTGATACCCAACTCATCACATAACTTTTTGACAATATGCAGTCCAATCCCTAACCCTCGTTCATGCTCTTTATAGAATCGGTCAAAAATTTTATCAGCATGTTTAATCCCTTTACCTGTGTCAGATATGAAGAGACTCTGCTTTTTGATTTGAATCTCAACACGTCCATTTTGTCGGTTATATTTGGCTGCATTGATGAGAAGATTATCTAAAATTCGGCTTACTGAGGCTTGATTACTGTATAAGTAGAGTGTTTTACCATGAATGCTAAATTTAAGATTAGGGTAAAGGCTTTTTAGGGGTTCAACGCGTTCCTCTACCAACTGTAAGAGGTCAAATCGCTCTTTTTGTTTGGGGTGTTGTTTAAGATAGCTTTTGAGGTTTTCCTGTAGAGAAAGAATGGTATTGAGTGACTGTTCGATTCGGTTAATCTTGTCGTAGCTCTCTTTAGTTTTAGGCATGGTTTTGACATTAAGAAGTAGTGAACTAATAGGAGTGTTAAAATCATGTAAGATATCTTTGATGAACTCTTGCGTTAATTTAAAAGCATGACGTAATGGGGAGAGAGAGTAGAGTGAAAAGAGCAGGGTTAGGATTAATACACCAAGGGATGCAAATACAAACTCTTGGGTTCTATTACTTTTAAAGAGTGCTATTTTTGTTTGATACGATGATGCAGGATAACTGATTTTAAGATGGTAGTTTAGTAGATTAGGGATAGGGTAATATTTATAGAATAGTTGATTTTTTTTGTAGCCAGTATCAGGTTGTTCCCCTTGTTCTTGTAGAAACTTGAGTGTGTAGGTCTGTTTATCTTGATTAAAAAATTCAATAGTGTAATCTGAACAAGCATATTGATCATCATCTGTATTGAAGTTACAGATATCCATATTATATGAGATGGTCTGTTCTAAATTTTTAACTTCGTTCTGATATTCTCTGTAAAATATAATACCCGTTAGAAGCTCTAACGTGATAAAAAAAGGTATAAAGTTTCTTAGAAATGATTTAATCTCAACATGATTCAATGGTGTATCCTACTCCTCGAATGTTTTTTATCTCAATATTAAGCAGTGTTTTGAGTTTTGTAATGGCAACTCGTAAAGCGTTATCACTATGATACTCTGTAACACTTAAAAGTTCATCTTTTGATACCGTTCTGTTTAAATTTTTAAAGAGTATATCTACAAGTTTAAATTGGGCATAACTAAAATAGACCTTTTTATCTTTAACAAAGATATCTCCTGAGAGTGTATTATAACGAACATCTTGACAAGAAATCATCATTTTCTTTGAGAGTTTGGCATTGAGCCGAATGAGTAACTCTTCAGGCATAAAGGGTTTTTTAATGTAATCCTCTGCTCCCACATCAAATCCTCTCGCAATGGTTTGAATATCTTCATTGGCAGAGATAAAGATAGTAGGGGTTTGGTCATCTGCCTCTTTGAGACTTTTTAGAAGATCTATACCATTGATGTCAGGTAGATTAATATCAAATAGATAGATATCATAACGGTTCTCAAACGTCATATTAATAGCGTCTTCCCCCTTCTCTACAGCTGTGACTTCAAAACCGTGTTGGTTTAGTATCTCACAAAGCGTTTGTGACAAAATGGTGTCATCTTCCAACAGTAATATTTTCATCAAGCTATCCTTTAAGATAGTTTTCTCTATGGGCTTTGGCAATTTTCTTTTTTATGAGATCTTCAATTTTTATTCGATCTTCAGGTGAAGCCTCTTTAGCTTTTTCAATCAATGTTCTAATGTCCATTGATTCACTAGGTTTAGCTTCTTCTGCAATAGATAATATTGGTATGAATAATAATAGTATACCTATTAAAAAAATGTTTTTTAGTTTCA
>JAHZJZ010000003.1 GCA_022600655.1 Campylobacterota bacterium
GTACGATAGTAGTTATTGGTATCATTGGTATTATGGTAAAGTATGGTACGAGTCTAAGCCAGATGGATCCAAGAGCGTTAGAGCTTTATGCTAAAATGGGTGACACCGTTCTTACTACAGGTAATCCAGCTAAAGGGATGATTATTAAGAGAAAGCTTGTCATTGAAGAGGGTTCAACTAAAGAAGAGGCAATTGAAAATGCTCTTGAAGTTATGGATGAAGTAGGTGAAGAGTATGGTCTCATGAAAGTAGATGAGAAAACCATGCCAAGAGGTGGTAAGTTTATGAAAGATGGTGGTCTCTATACCCACATCAGAGCATACTGTTCACCAAGTATTGCTGATAAATTCTTAAGTTTCTCTGGAGAATATATCGGATTTATGCCATGTAGAGTTGGAATTGTCGAAAATGACAAAGGTGAGATTTGGATTTATACTATGGCTCTTGATATGATGATTTCAGGTGGACATACATTACCAGCAGAACTACTTGATTATGCAAAAAGTGTTAGTGAAGCAATGGTAGCGATGATAGAAAAAGGTGCTGCAGGAGAGAGCTAAGTCTCTCTTCAATAGAGTTTTTATTCTTACTTTCTCAAGTAGGAATATCTCTATCTAGGAATATAAAGTTTCTGACCGATATTAAGAACAGTTTTCTCTTTTAACCCATCATTAAAATCCAAAATACGATTAAAAGACATCTCATTTCCAAAATACTTTTTTGAAAGTGATGCTAAGGTGTCTCCTTTTTGAATAGTCACTATAAAATAATCTTCTGTTTTTGACTCTTCTTTTTGAACAGGAACCTGCTCTATAATTTCACTCTTCTCTACTTTTGTACTAACAACAGCTACATGTTCATCTTTTACCGTATATTTTTCCTCTTTTAACTCTAAACTTGCTATCATCCCATTAGTAGGTTTTTCTATAGAGTTATACCCTAAATATCCCACTACAACTGCTGAAACTAAAACCAAAGGTATCACAAAACCTTGTCTCTTTTCTAATACTTGTACTTGATTAATTCTCGCCTCTTGTGTTGCTTCTAAATACTCATCATGACCATTATTATACATAAATTTATTCTTTCCCTATATTATTAATTTTATAACTTAATAATTATAGAGTAATAAGATTAAATAATGACTTAGTGTTAAGCTTAGATTTCTTCTATTCAGATGATTTTAAAGAGAATCCTAAAACAGTACTGTCATCTAACTGTACTGTAGTACCAGAAAAAATCTCTATCTCATCTTGAAGAGTTTCATACTGTTTCATTAATGGTTTATCATAATGTTCAAGCAGAAATGCTTCAAATCGCTCTTGACCAAAGCTTCTGCCATCTTCACTCTCTTGATCAAAAATACCATCCGTCGCAAGATAGAATTTGGTACGAGAAGAGAGAGGAATCTCATGCTCGGTAAACCCTTGTTCTATGGGTGTACGGGTAAACCCTATACCTTTACGGTCTCCTTTGTAACATTGCAAAGTGCTATTTTCTATGGTATAGAGAGCCATCTTGGCACCTGCATAACGTACAATGGATGCTTTTTTATTAAAGTATAAAACACCCCCATCAAAACCAATCATTACTTTTTTATCACATTGATCTTCCGTCATTGTTTTAATCAGTACATTAAACCTTGATAGTACCAACGCAGGGTTAGGCTCTAGCATATGGTGATGTATCTCCGTAATAATTTGATGCTCGGTCGCTTTAATAAGCATGGTCATAAACGCACCCGATACCCCATGTCCTACACCGTCAAACACCATGACAAGTAACTCATCTTTACCTAAGGGAATGACGCTATAAAAGTCGCCACCAACAACATCTCGCTGTTTAAAGTAGATAAAGTACTCTTTAAAATAGCTCTCTAGTATCTTCTCTTTTGGAAGCATCGCTTTCTGTATCAAAGCAGCGTACTCAATGGACTCTTTGATTAAATTATGAGACTTAGTAATCTGCTCTTTTTGTTCAATATTGGTGGCAATAAAACTGTGGTTACCAAAACTTATTTTAAGCATAAAGAAAAAATAGACCAACATTAAAAAGCAGAGCAGATAGGTTATAGAGGTTGTATTATAATAGAGACTGACAATCAAGGCTACCATGAGTGTATTGCTCAAAAAGATGACCATTGCATGAAAAACAACACCAATCGAAGATGACCCAGCTGCCCCCAAACCAAAAAGTACAATAATATAGAAATAGAAATAGGTCTGTTCCGTATACTGCAGTACTAAAATTGAAACCCCACCCCAAAGCAGAGCATTACAAAATATCGTACCCAAATAGTAAATAAAGTAGCGTCTCGTACCTTCTTGATTCAGCTGTTCAATCGCTTTAAGCCCTTTTTGACGAACCTGAACACGTATAAAAAAGACTATCAATTGTAGAGATAACCAGATAAAAATATACCAAAAAGGAATAACCATAACATAGATTAAAAAGAAGACAATAGGTCCGAAAAGATTAGCGCCCAAAGTACCTGGTTTAGAGTTAAGCAGTAATCCTATCTGCTCTTTGCTATAGTCTAAATTACGCAATGTCTGAAGCATTGTGGGCATTTTTATCCTTTACTGCTCTCTTAGCAAATGAAACCCTGAGACAAGCATAAATATAAATTATATTTTAACTAAAAAGTATTAAAAATTCTTAAGGTATATCTAAAAAGTTATAACTTTCCAATCACTCTGCAAAGCCTCTGTCAAAAACTCCCCTGTATGCATAGCATCTACACCAAGTTCAATTAATTTATCGGTCACTCCATAATCATCCGAACAGACCACACA
>JAHZJZ010000030.1 GCA_022600655.1 Campylobacterota bacterium
AAATTTTCTATTTTGTTCTGTATACTTTCATGATTACAAAGAAGAGAGGTGGCACTAAAGTCTGTTTTAATTGTAGAAAAAAGATTATTTTTATAGGAGAGTTTTTGGCAATGTGAAGCTGTATAGAGACCATTATTAAAATAAGTAGGAAGTGTGGCATTTGATACTTGTATGGCTTCAGATAAAAGTTTATCATTATCTTTTAGCTCTTCTGGAAACTCATTAAACTGAATATTGAGATTAAAAAAGTTTTTGTAAAACGCTTGTATGGTTACGGGAGAGACTCTATCCACCTCTGGGAAAAGTATATTTACACCTATGGCAGAGGGGTGCATCTGATTAACCACCTCAATAAGCTTTGCATCAATAACTCTTGGCCAAGGCCATTGACCTAGTTGTTGAAGACTCTTTTCATCAATGTCAACAATGACTGTATAGGAGCTACCCTCATGCTTTTCAATGTTATTAGAAATAATACTTAGTATATCATAAAATGCATAATCGAATTTTTTGATATGCTCACTATTATAAAAATAGAGATGTAGTAACAGTGACAGTAGAATAATACCTATGTTTTTACTGATTTTTAACATCTGTTATTTTATAAATATCTCCACATTTCTATTTTTTGCTTCATCTACATTATCAGCAGTTTTAACTTGTAAGTCCTCTTCTCCATAACCCTTTGCTGTTAATGATACTACTTCAACACCTTTGCCTTCCAATACAGACTTAATATGATTGGCTCTCTTAAGTGAAACTTTGATATTGAGTTCACTAGAACCTACGGTATCGGTATGCCCTATAATATCAACCATACAGGGAGAACGTTCTGCTATAGACGCTATAGCATCAAGTAGACTCTTTTCTGACGCTTCTGTTAACGCTGTAGAGTTTGGTTGAAAATAAAGAATATATTTTAATGGTGCTTCTGGAGAGGCTGCTAATGCTTTAGCAAAACGACTTTTTATCTTCTCTTGAGACATTCTTTTAACTCTGCTTGGTGCTTTCTCTTTATCTTTTAAGTCAACAAATTTTCCAACGCTATCTAGTTTACTATTACCTTTCTTCGTGGAAACAAGAACACTGTTTTGACTCTTTTCACTATCTAATAACACAACCGTTGTTTTGGAACACCCCATACAAAATAGGACAACTAAGATTATAAAAAACACTCTATAATTCATTTATCTAACCTCCACAGCAAATTTGGTACCACGAATGCCTATAATACCCTCAGGAATACGAAACTTAACAGATTCTGGAGCCAATTTTCCAACTTTTCCTGAACTGAAAACGGCTTTACCTTTTTTTAAATTTAAGTCAATGTCATACTCTTTTTTACTTGGGTTGACTTTAAAATTTTTAATAACAAAAATAGCTTTTTCTCCAAGCGATAAACGGCTACCATCATCAAAGATAATACCTACAGAGCTATGCGATTTACTCATAATAATGTCACCATCTTTTAAACTACTTCCAACTTGAATCTCTATAATCTCTTGGTCTCGTTTCACTTCTACTTCACCAGTTACTTTTTTAACAATGGCTACATCCCCTAGTACGAAAGTACTCATCGTGAGTATTAATGTCACTATTTTTCGCATAATATTACTCCTTAAGCAGTTTTTAAATTGTATCATGAATAAATAATTATTAGATGAATTCTATATAGTTATATTATGTTAAAAAAATAAGATGATGTTAATTGGGTAGTGCTGTAATGAATAAATTACAGCATAATTCCTATATCGTGGATAATATGGTCAACTAAAGAGTCTTCACCTAAGTCGATTTTTGAGCGTTCATACGCCAAACACTTATCACTAATTGGCACATTTCCTCGCTCGTAAAAACGGATATTGTAGTTTTTATCTCGTACGGTGATTGCCTCACCACTGTTGGCAATATGTGGAGAGAATGGAATATCGATAATTCCATTTTTAATGGAGTTAAAGACCTGTCGCCACAAGGTATCGGCAGGGTCATTAAAGACGGCCTCCATAATGTCATCGACCATCTCGGTTAGGTTGGCTTCCTCTTCCTCATCGGTGATAACAGGTAGCCCTCGTAACATATTGAGGGTGTATTGGGTGTTACGTACAGCAGAAGCATTGACCTCTTTGGTTGGGATTCCAAAGGCCTCATCACGGGTTTTGGTAATCATCTTGTCTGCTCGTACCATCGCAGCGATAACGGTTGAGGTGTTAATAAGTGAGTCGGAGAACTCTTTGTTTCTTGGGAAAGCTCCCATCCACTGGTGGTAGACCAAGTGAATCTCTGCATCGCCACAGCCAATTTTTTGGGCATATTTTTTTGCTAATTTTTTTATGACGTTTGAGCTGACAATGTCTTGTGACATGGAACCTGTTTGAGAGAAACTCACCGAGAATGATTTAACCCCCTCTTCAAGTGATAAGAGCATCTCAAGTAACTGAATTACAATAACAATCGCAGGTGGTTGAAGTGTTGCCGAGAGTGGACCAAAGGACTCACGGTTAATCGGTTCATTGAGTTCTGAGTACTCTGCACAGACACGCTCTACATATTTCCAGTATAAAAAGGCTTTATCAAGTGGAAAGTTTTTAGAGTAGGGCAATAGGTAAGTGATAGGTCCACCCTCTATTTCAAAAATACCTGAAGCTAAAGCCACCTCTACTAAAAGTCGTGCATCAGGCGTTCCATGTCGTAGACTGATGGGGGTGTCATAGTGCGTAACCATTTTACGGGTGGTTCTATAACCGTGATTAACCAGAGGGTAACCGTTAAGCATGTTCTCATCATTCTCTTCTGATAACGCTAACATCTTTTTAGCCATCTCATAGTCATTAAGCCGTGTGTTACTGTCAATAGTAAGTGGTAGTATATCGACTCCTGCTCCTGTAAACTCACCATAAAGCTCAAAGACCTTATCATAAGTAGGGAATCCCCCACGAGGTTGTACTAAGATTTTGTCGGAGGTTTTAAACTTATGTGAAATAAATAGGTTTTTACTCGCACCTGTGATAAACTCTTTAATCTCATCAAAATCAAAACTATCGGTATAGGGAGTTTTAGTAATTATCTCTCGTTCTCTTTGAAACATTACACTCTCTCCTTTAAAGCTTCTTCTATGGTGTCAAGCCCTTCATTTAGGTCAACTTGATGAAAGACCAAATCGTAGCCATATGCTTTATACTTTGGCACTATCTCTTCACTGTTCGCTTCACCCACGCTTAGGTTTCCACCAATAGCAAAGAGTACGCCCTCTAAATCAAAACGACTCTTTAAAAAGAGCAGGTCGCGTGACCACCCTTCAGCTTCACCATTGAGTGATGAGATTAATAGCACATCAGCATCGGTCTCTATAACCGCATCAATAAACTCTTCTAAATAGGTATTTACCCCCAAATTAAATACCTCAAACCCTCTCTCTTTTAAGGAAATCTCTATTAGTCTATTGGCGACCACATGAATATCATTTCCTACTACACCTGTAACAACTCTCATCTACTTACCTTGTTTTAGTATTGAAATTTTATCGGATATTGTTTAAAATGGAGTAACTAAGTATAATTCCATAAAAAGAGGAGAAAAAATGAGGTTCGCAACAGCAGACTTATGTGATGAGTATGGGGAAGAGGTAAGGGTACTAGAGACAGGGTTAAACTCTTATGGTGGTGTAGATAGTTTTTATGGTGAAATAGTTACGATGAAACTTAATGAAGACAATCGTGGTTTGGTTGCTATGTTACGTGATGAAGAGGGAAAAGGCAGGGTTGCTGTTGTTGATGTAGATGCAAAGTTTTGTGCGGTAGTGGGTGATAATCTTATGGGTTTTGCAGCAAAAAATGGTTGGGCTGGTATTGTCATTAATGGGTATGTTCGAGATACACAAATTACTAAAACCATTGCGTCTGGACTGTTTGCTTTAGGAACTTGTCCGCGACGTAGTGCCAAACAGGCTAAATCTCAAAGAGGCATAACACTGAATTTTGGTGGTATTAGTCTCAGAGAGGGTGAGTGGATTTATGCTGATGAAGATGGGGTTTTAGTCTCACCTAAAAAGTTAAAGTAATTGTTCCTATCTGTTTGTTTTTATATTGATTTTAAACTTTTTTAGAGATAATATCAATCAATGAGATTTATGATGATAATCTCATATATTTAACAGGAGAAACAGATGAATAGAGTATTTAACTTTGGAGCTGGACCATCAGCAATACCTTTAGAGGTTTTAGAAGAGGCACAAAAGAACTTAGTAGATTATAAAGGTGAAGGACTTTCAATTATGGAGGCTTCACACCGTTCAAAAATGTATGATGAAGTGCATAATGAAGCTATCTCTTTAATGAAAGAGCTTTACAAAATTCCTGAAGATTACGATGTACTACTGCTTCAAGGTGGTGCATCTTTGCAGTTTGCTATGGTTCCTCTAAATCTCTACAGAGGTGGAAAAGTTCAGTATGTAGATTCTGGAAGTTGGTCATCAAAAGCGATTAAAGAGGCAAAAGTACAAAACCTTAATATGGAAGTTATCGCCTCTTCAAAAGAGACTACCTATGATAGAATTCCTGCTGATATAGCGTTTGATGATGATGCTGACTACGCATATATTACCTCAAACAATACCATCTATGGTACAGGTTATAAGTCATTCCCTGATACTAAAGCACCTCTTGTCGTCGATGCTTCAAGTGATATCTTCTCCTATCCTGTAGATTGGTCAAAAGTAGACTTGATGTTTGCAGGAGCTCAGAAAAATGCTGGACCATCAGGATTGACTATTGTCATCATTAAAAAAGAGCTACTTGATAGAGCAGAAGATAGTGTCCCAACTATACTGAAGTACAAAACACATGCAGAGAAAGATTCACTCTACCATACACCTCCAACTTTTGGTATCTATCTGCTTAGTCTTATTATGAAATGGTTAAAAGAGAATGGTGGTATCGAAGCGATTGCAGAGAAAAATGAAGAGAAAGCAGGAGTACTCTATGATGCCATAGATAAGAGTAATGGTTTCTATGTTGGTCATGCACAAAAAGAGTCTAGATCATTGATGAATGTCTCTTTTAATATCAAAGATGCAAATGGTGAGAACAATGCAGAACTTGAAGCAAAATTTGTGGCTTTAGCAACTGGTAAAGGGTTGATTGGTTTAAAAGGTCACCGTTCAATTGGTGGACTTAGAGCCTCTATCTATAATGCAATGAGTCTTGAGGGTGTTCAAGCACTGGTTGATCTTATGGAACTGTTCCAGAAAGAGAACAGTTGAGATGTTAAAAATTCAAACATTAAACCAGATTTCTAGTAGAGGATTAGATCTTTTTCCTCGTGATGGCTATGAAGTAGCCAGTGAGTTTAGTTCACCTGATGCCGTTGTTTTAAGAAGTTTTAAAATGCATGATATGGAGCTTCCAAGTACACTAAAAGCCATAGCAAGAGCTGGAGCAGGGGTTAACAATATTCCTATAGATAAGTGTACTGAGAAAGGTATAGTGGTATTTAATACCCCTGGTGCTAATGCCAATGCCGTTAAGGAGTTGGTATTAACAGGAATGCTTCTTGCTGCCCGTGATGTTGTAGGTGGTATAGAGTGGGTACAGAGTATCAAAGATGAGGGTGATAATGTCTCTAAACTTGTTGAGAAAGGTAAATCAAACTTTGCAGGAAATGAGTTAAAAGGCAAAAAGCTAGGTGTTATAGGTTTAGGTGCTATTGGTGCTATGGTTGCCAATACAGCACTTGAACTGGGGATGGAGGTTGTGGGGTATGACCCATACCTCTCTGTTGAAGCAGCATGGGAACTCTCTAGTGATGTTCAAAAAGCTACAGGTTTAGAGACACTCTTATCGGATGTTGACTATATTAGTATTCATATACCACTACTAGAGAGTACTAAGGGAATGTTCAATAGTGAAAAGTTTGCCATGATGAAAGATGGTATTAAAATTATGAACTTTGCAAGAGGTGGCTTGGTAGATGATGCTGATTTAAAAGAGGCACTCTCTGCTGGTAAGGTCTCGTGTTATGTGACAGACTTTCCAACTGCCGATGTGTTGGGTGTGAAAGGGGTTATTCCTATTCCACATCTTGGAGCATCTACAGAAGAGTCAGAAGAGAACTGTGCTATTATGGCAGTTAATCAAGTGAAAGACTACTTGGAGAATGGAAACATTAAAAACTCGGTAAATTTTCCAAACTGTGTATTGCCAAGAAGTGTTTGTGAGTGTAGAATTACAATTAAAAATCGTAATGTTCCAAATATTATAGGTGAGGTCTCAACTACTTTAGCAAATCATGGTATCAATATTTGTGATATGCTTAACAAAAGTAAAGCAGATATAGCTTTTAATATTATGGATGTAAATGGTGATGTCAACGAGAGTGTGATTGCTGAGCTTGAAAGCATTGATGGCGTTATTGCAGTAAGAGTTCTATAGAAAATCTTTTCGTGGGCAGAGATGCCCACACTACGAAGTAAGAGGTTTAATTATTTTTTAATAGGGGTGACATACATATTGATGTATCGACCATCTCTCTTAGCGTCTTGCTCTAAGTTTCCAACATCTTCCAACATTGGCCATACACGGTTAAGCACTTCAATTCCCCATTCAGGGTTTGCCATTTCACGACCTCTTAAAAAGACTCTTAGTTTAACATGTTTCCCTGCTTCAAGGAACTCTCTGGCATGTTTAACTTTATAAGCAATATCATTGTCAGCAATCTTACAAGAGAACTTAACCTCTTTTACATCAATGATTTTTTGATTTTTTCTTGCTTCTTTTTTCTTTTTTTCCAGTTGATACTTATGCTTTCCATAGTCCATTACTTTTGCTACAGGTGGCTTTGCATCAGGTGACATAAGCACTAAGTCTAGCCCTTTTTCTTCAGCAATCTTTAACGCTTCATCACGAGATATGATACCAAACTGTTCACCATCATCCCCAAGAACTCGAAGTTCCTGAGCTCTGATGTTGTCATTCATAATGGTTTCGTCTGGCTTCTTTCTTCCTCTATTATTTTTGTTATTGTGTCTACTCAAATTTTACCTTCGTTTAATTGTTGAGTCAATTTTACCATAAATTCTTCTTGAGTAAGATTATATTGCTCTTTTTGTCGTCTATCACGCAGAGCAACGGTACTATTTTGCATCTCTTCATCACCAATGATGGCTACAAATGGCACTCTTTGCTTCTCTGCATTTCTTACTCTTTTGTTTAGCGAGTCATTTTTATCAAAGATTTCACAATCAATATCGATATCAATCAGTTTAGATTGAAGCTCTTTAGCGTACTCATTATGAGCCTCAGAGATAGGTACGATAATCACTTGTGTAGGAGCTAAGAAGAGAGGGAACTCTCCTGCATAGTGTTCAGTTAAAATAGCAATAAATCTCTCAAATGAACCTAAAATAGCACGGTGAATCATTACAGGTTGTTTTCGGGTATTGTCCTCTGCTACATACTCAACATTAAATCTCTCTGGTAGGTTAAAGTCAACTTGAATGGTTCCACACTGCCATTTTCTACCTAAGGCATCTGTGATTTTTACATCAATTTTTGGACCATAAAATGCTCCACCACCCTCATCTATAGTGTATGGTAGACTGTTTTCATCAAGTGCTTTTTTCAGACCATCGGTTGCTAAGTCCCAAACAGCATCTTCACCAATTGCCTTTTCTGGTTTGGTTGCAACCTCCATGGTGTATTCAAATCCAAAGAGTTGCATAACTGAGTCAACAAACTCAACTACCTTAATAACCTCTGGTGCAATCTGTTCTGGTGTACAGAAGATATGTGCATCATCCTGAGTAAACTCTCGTACACGAAGCAGTCCATGAAGAACCCCTGACTTTTCATGTCTATGAACCACACCATACTCATAGTACCTAAGTGGTAGGTCTCTATAGCTTTTACCAGACTGTTTAAAGATTTGAATATGACCAATACAGTTCATTGGTTTAATTCCATACTCTTGCTCATCGATATTGGTTAAGTACATGTTCTCACCATAACAAGCGTAGTGACCAGAAGTGTGCCACATTTCAGATTTGAGTATCTCAGGACCTCTTACTGGCTCATACCCTCTTTTTCTGTGAGCTTTATGTAAAATAGTCTCTAGTTTATGTCGAAGTCTAGCCCCTTTTGGCATCCAAAATGGTAAACCAGCTCCCGACTCCTCATCAAACATAAAGAGTTCCATCTCAGCACCAATCTTTCTATGGTCTCTTTTTTTTGCCTCTTCAAGCATTAACATATGAGCTTTAAGTGACTCTTTGTCTGCAAATGCTACCCCATAGATACGGGTTAACATCTCAGCATTCTCATCACCACCTAGATAAGCACCAGCCACACGGGTTAGTTTAAAGTTGTTTAAAAATCTTAGAGCAGGAACATGTGGTCCTCTACATAAATCTTCAAAATCACCTTGTTTATAAACAGAGATTGTCTCATCATCTATTTTAGAGAGTACTGCTTGTTTTAGCTCATCGTTAGCAAATCTTGTTAGTGCTTCGGTTTTGGTTATTTCATATTTCTCTATTTTATGCTTTTTCTTAATGAGTGCTTTCATGGTTTTTTCGATTTTTTTCAAATCCTCTTCACCAATCTTCTCATCAACTTTAAAGTCATAGTAGAATCCTTCATCAACAACAGGTCCTACGAAAAACTTTGCATTGCTATAAAGCTCTGTAATTGCTTGTGCCATGAGGTGTGCAGTGGAGTGTCTTACTATCTCCAGTGATTCAGCAGAGTTATTATACTCAATAACCTGACCATCAAAGGTCTCACCAGCACTCTGTGTGTCTACAATATTACCTTGGTTATCGATATAACCTATTAGATTTTCACTCAAAATTGACCCTCTTGTTTACTATAAATTAAATGGGCGTATTATATCTTTATTTCTCTTAAGAGGTTTGTGATAGAATTCTATTAACTTACTCCGAGGAAAAATTAATGGAACTATTTGGAACAGATGGTGTTCGTGGACTAGCTGGTGATAAACTTGATGCTTTTACCGTAATGAGACTGGCGATGGCTGCAGGTGTACACTTTAGAAAAAAAGCCAAAACCAATAAAATATTGGTTGGTAAAGACACCAGACGTAGTGGTTATATGATAGAGAATGCTTTGGTCTCTGGGTTGACTGCTGTAGGGTATGATGTGATTCAAATTGGTCCGATGCCTACACCAGCTATCGCTTTCTTAACAGAAAATATGCGTTGTGATGCTGGAATCATGATTACGGCTAGTCATAACCCTTTTTATGATAATGGAATTAAATTTTTTGATTGTCAAGGAGACAAATTAGCAAAACATAATGAAGAAGAGATTGAGTCTATTTTTGATGACTTAGATCGTATTGAAAATGAGTTTGCCATTAAAAAATCTATAGGTCAATCAAAACGGATTGATGATGTTATCGGTCGGTATATTGTTTTGATTAAAAACTCTTTTCCTAGAGAG
>JAHZJZ010000031.1 GCA_022600655.1 Campylobacterota bacterium
AGTATCACTATACAGAGTTTATCGAACCCATTACTTTTCAAGAATTAACTGCTTCTATCAAGGGAGATAGTATTTTGGATATAGATAAAGAAGAGACATTTGATTTTGCTAAAGACGACATCGAAAAAGAACTTTCATTATTTTTAAGTCAAGAGGAAATTTCTTATCTTTTACCTACAATACTTTATGAATTTATGTATAAAGAGAAGTTTTTCAAGTATATAAATGATTATATCCCTAGTCGAATAATAGACTATTATCGGAAAAACTCAATTCTTTCGGATTTAAAAATTCAAAAAAAGAAAATTAAAGGAAAGTTGAAAAAACTTAAGTTTTTTATCAAGAAATCTAAAATAACATTAGTAGCTTATCAGTATCACTATACAGAGTTTATCGAACCCATTACTTTTCAAGAATTAACTGCTTCTATCAAGGGAGATAGTATTTTGGATATAGATAAAGAAGAGACATTTGATTTTGATAGAGATGATATTGAAGTAGCATTAGGAGTTGATAGAGATAGTGAGGATGAAGAATTTCTTGAGGAATTAGAAATTATAGAAGAGTTAAATCATGTTAATCAAGATGAAGAAGATGGAGATGGAGATTCATATCAAATTGGTGTAGATGATAAGGAGGAAAATTCTCTAGTCACCTATCATAAAATTATGAAACTTTGTACGTCAGCAGAACAAATGATTTTATTTTTAAAGTTTGGTATAAAAACAAAAAAAGTTGCAATGGCTATTGATAGATTTACAAAACATGATATATATTTAATCAGGTCGTATATTCTAGGAGGGGATGAGCTTACTTTGGAGATAAATCAAAAAATCAAAAGATTGAAAAATTGGATATTAGATGGGATGAGAGATAAAAAAGGAAAAGTTCTTAATGAATTGATTTATGATGAGGTAATTGTTACTCCTAAAATCGTCGAAAAACTTTATCATGCAGAGCCTCTAAGCTATAAAGAGATAAGCTTAATGTTTGGACAGCAGCCCAAGTGGGCAAGTAAAAAGAAAGAGCGATTGCTTAGTAGATTAGAAGGGAGAACAATATGATTGATTTTAATAAGCCCCCATTGCACCCAACCGATAAAGAGTTGGCTGATTTTATTGATGAAATTATAGATGAGACAATCAAAGAGCGAATTATTAAACATTTAGTCCATTGTGATAAATGTATGAATATCGTAGCTAGAGTGAAAAAAAGTAGAAAGCAGAGAGAGAATGCTACTGTTCAGGAGAGTGGAAAAACTCACGAGACAAAACCTGTGAACAATCCTGACTATTCAAGTAACCCTATAGAAAAACCTGTAGCAGTTGCATGTGGTACAGATGAGGATAGTATCTCAGATGTTAAAATGAATACCACCTCTGCTAGTAGCCAACCCATTTATGTAAATAATTGGTTTTTTGATAAAAAGTTACAGGCTATTATGGGTGGGTTGGTGGCTTCGTTTTTGGTGGTTTTTGTTTATTATCAAAACATCGAAAAATCTTTTTTGGGAAGTGGAGGTTCAATATATGAAAGGAGTACACTTTCGTCAACTATACAATCAAAAGAAACAAAAATTGATTTCGATAAAGAATATAAAAAAATAGAAAAAAGCTTAAATGTGACTATTTTAGAAAACTTTATCAAAGCAAAAGAATTAGAAAAACAAAATAATATAGATGGAGCTTTAGAGTTGTACTATCAAGTTTTTGAAGAGGAGATAGATAAGCAGTTTGAAGATGAAGCAAATCTCAAATGGAGAATTGTTCTAAATTATCATATAGCAAAAATATATGCAGAAAAAAAGGAGTCTGAAATATCAGAAGACTGGCAACGAGCTACAAGAGACTTGATTCGAGAGTATCTACAAAAATATAACAAATAAGGAAAAGAAATGGGGAAAAGAGCTTTATTGATTTTGGGACTATTAGGGAATTTATTGTGGGCAAAAGATTATGCTTTGATTATTGGTATTAGTAATTATGACCATATTGAATCTTCGGAACGAAACCCTTTTAAACTAGAAGCCAACGAGTCACAACAGATTCACAAGGAAGTTGAGTTATATAAAGAGCTTTTGTGTCAATGGGGTGTTTGTAACAAAAAGGATTATATTTTTGTTCGGGAAAATGCAATTAAAAAAGAAATTTTAGAGAGCCTAGAGTACGTAAAAGATAATATAGGTAAAGATGACAGATTCTATATGTTCTTTACTGGTCATGGTATGGACGCTAAGAATTCACATTTTAGTAATAATTCTAGTATTAAAATCAATGGGGAGTTTTTAAGTAAAGCTCTTAAAAATACTGGAGCTATTATACCCTTTGTTTCAAAAGGAACAGCTATTCAAGATGCATTGATTGTAGGGTGTCGAGATATAAGACCACGACTTCAAGCCATAGATAAGAAGTTAAGTAAAGGTAATGGAAGAGGGTTAATAATGTTTGATGCATGTTACTCTGAAAAATCCAACAGAGATAATACGACTCAAAAGAGAATCAATGTATCAGAAAACATGTTTTACTGCGAAGAGAAACGTAAAGAAGAACCTTATCCGTATAAAATACTTGCTTATATTTCATCGTCAATTTATAAGGCTGAAATTGGGAATATGTCTAAAGGTTTAGAAGAGTGTTTGGGTAGAAAAAACTCTAAAAACAAAAGCTTGACTATTATAGGCATTAAAGAATGTGTGAAAAAGTTTCCTGAAATTAGAAGTCAGCGACCTACTTTTTCTATAAAAAAAGGTAGTGAAAATTTAAGTTTATTTGAAAGTAAATAGGAGGAAAAATATAATGCGAAAGTTTGTCGTCTTATTAGTTTTAGTTGGGTTGTTTTCTAGTTGTTCTATGAAAGCAACTGAGAGTGAAGAACAATTGAATCTTTTAAAAGATTTGAAAGAGGTTTATTATGAAGATAATCGAAAAGGGGAAATCAAGTTATTGGGAAATTTGTATGTTAATTTAGATGATTTTTTTCAACTATCAGAAAAAGAACAGATACAAAAGGCTCAAGAACTTGAGAAAGAATTGAAGTTAGAACAGCAAAGATGGTTTTCTGAAAGAGGTATAGACTATGACTTAAATGATAGCGATGATGAAAAAAGCAGAAAAATAAAAAAGCAATCTTTACAACAATCCTTGCCTTCTGAGGCTTTAAATCAAATTGAAGAAGCTGAAAAAATAGATAATAATGAGTATATTCAAAAAATAAAAGAACTAATGTTTTATGTGATACCTGATGATGAAAAGCTTAAATATCGTTTGAAAGAAAATCGAATGCTACTAATGAAATATTCTCCTATTTTAAGTCCTGATGAACATGAAAAATTATTTGAAGACAGTTATGGCAATGGAACAATGACAGTTGATAAAAAACTGAAAAGTGGTGGAGAAATGATAGATGAGGACATAAAAACTATTCAAAAAGATGTTATGGGGTTTAAAAACAAGTCTACCAATTTAGTTATGAATAAATCTTTCGATGAAATAGAAAAAATAAGTGACAATAATATTATAGAAATAAAAAAAATCATACAAAAAAAAGATTACAAAATTAATCATTTAACTTCGTCATATATGGAACATACTGTTCTCTATAATGCTATACAAAAAGGAAATTTAAAACTAGTCAAAGTACTAGTAGAAAATGGAGCAGATTTAAATATTAAAGATAGAAATAATCATACTCCAATTTATTATGCTTCGCAGTTTGCTTATAAACATATTGTAGATTACTTAATTGAACAACAGAATATAGACCTTTCTATAGGTGAACCCCTAATTGGTTCTATTGTTAACTATAATGATTTTCAATTGATTGATAAATGCCTTGAAAAAGGTTTAAAGATTGATAGCAAAAATAGTTTTGGAAACACTCCTTTGATTTTAGCTATTTATAACGATGCCAAACTAAAAACAATTCGATACCTAGTTAGCAAAGGTGCAGATATTTATGCATTGACAGAAGAGAATAAGAATATATTGGAAGTTGCAGAGAAAGCTAATAAAAAAAAGGTTTATGATTATCTAAAAACTATTTATAAATCTGAAGAGAATGAAAAATTTGTGAATAGTGAAGATAAAGTATTAAATACTATTAATAAACAACATAAATTTAGCATAGAACATTTATTTGTCACAAAAGATGAAAAGAGATTTATTACTGTTGATGCTAAAGATACGATTAGAGTATTTGATCTAAATAAAGGAATACTACTAAAAAAGTTTACAGTAGATGCAGAAAGAGGTATTGTTGATGTTAAACTTTTTAACAATAAATTACTAGCATCATCAAGTTATGATGTTCGATTAATTGACCTTAATAATATTCATAATATTACAATATTTCGAGAAACTATAGAAAAAAATAAAATTATGCATAAAAAAAGCTATATTAATTCAGTTGATATTTCTCCTAATGGTAAGCAAATAGTTATTTCTCGTGG